>JAWCQO010000002.1 GCA_038869735.1 Candidatus Anstonellales archaeon
AACAAGAGCAAGAGCAAATGTTTGGGCAACCTCAATGCTGACCGGAGCCCTTATAGGAATAGTAATTGTGGTTGTTGCTCCAGCAATACTTAACACAATGTATGGCGGCAGCAGTATAGCATGTTAGGAGTGTGATACGACATGAATTTAAGAGGAATAACTGATAAAAAGTTCCAAATACTCGCCTTTGCGCTTCTGCTTCTTGTTGGAGTGCTATACTCCCAAGCAGGGACACTAGCAATAAGGACAGGAATCTCTCAGCTTTGTTCCTTTATAAAAAATCTCATCCCAGTAATCTCAATGCTCATGCTTGTCGGTGCAGGAGCAGTCTACGCAGGCGGTCAGCTTATGGGAGCAGAAACAAGAGCAAGAGCAAATGTTTGGGCAACCTCAATGCTGACCGGAGCCCTTATAGGAATAGTAATTGTGGTTGTTGCTCCAGCAATACTTAACACAATGTACGCAGGAATCAGTGGTGCTTGTTAAGTTAGGAAGGATTGCCTTCTAGGTAGGATGGGTGCGCCCACCTTTAATTTTTCTTTTTTGCTAAAGCAGCGGCAGCGGACCGGCTATTTCCTACTTTATTCTTTTTTAAACTCTTCTACACTAAAAACTATCTTTAGATATCTATGGAAACAGAGCGCTACAAACTATCTGAACCAAGGGCCAGGCTAGTCTTAACTATACTGTTATTTATCTCTTCGCTGTTGTTTGCTCAACAGCAAGACCAATTAAGGTCAGCCCTGAGTGATCTCTGCGTCTTTATAAGAGACTTAGTACCACTGACAGCCATGCTCATGATAACCTCGGCAGCAGCAGTCTACGCAGGCGGTCAGCTTATGGGAGCAGAAACAAGAGCAAGAGCAAATGTTTGGGCAACCTCAATGCTGACCGGAGCACTAGTCGGCATTTTAATAGTTATTATTGTCCCAGCAGTACTTGGCATAATGCTTGGTCTTAATGGCCCTATAACATGCTAAACCAGGTGGGTTGTTGAAAAAACTAACAGTTATAATCCCAACATTAAACGAGGAGAAAAACATAAAACCACTAATAAAGGAAATATTGAGCATCTACCCAAATACTAATATTATGGTTGCAGATGACGGTTCAACAGACAACACAAAAAACGAGGTTCTATCTTTCAGATCAAAAAACATTACTTTCCTTGACAGGAGCAAAAAGAAGATTCATGGCCTTACAGCGTCAGTTATAGACGCAATTCTCCACACAAAAACCCCTTATTTTATAGTCATGGACGCAGACTTTCAGCACCCCCCAAGCACAATCCCCGATATTGCTTTCTGTCTTGAATCAGGCGCTGATCTTACAATAGCATATAGAGTCGGAAAGCGAAATTCACTCTCTTTTCCGCGCCGTGCGATATCAACGATTGCTCACCAAATTGCATCACTGCGTCTTACACTAGCAGGAAAACCAACTGTGCCAGATCTTACAAGCGGTTTCTTTGGGATGCAAACCACCCTCGCTCGTTCTATAATCCTACGCTCAAAATTCCAACTTGAAGGTTATAAAGTCTTATTTGAATTTATAAAATATGCCCCCAAGGGCACGGAAATAGGTCTAGTTCCATATAAGAGATTCCTAAAGAGGGCATCCGGCAGATCCAAGTTTGGACCAAGACACATCCTATACTTCTTAAGGTCCCTTATCTGAGCTGTTTTCAGATGCTAGAACCACATTTCCTTATCAAAATCATCCGTTCACATTATATCATTGCGCTTTACCTCTTATTTACTCTTCTATGGTTGCCATTCTTTACACTTCCTTTTTCACATGATGAGTCCGTATTCATCTTCATCGGAAGGGGGATTACGCAAGGGCAAGTCCTCTACAAAGATCTTTTTGATAATAAAGGACCCTTCCTTTATCTCGTTTATGCAGCGTTGTGGGGTCTCTTTGGGTTAAGTGAGGTTTATTACCGTGTCGTCTTCTATTTTTTTGTCATTATCAGCGCGATACTTCTTAGAAAAATATCTAAAGAGCTTTTTCCATCCCTAAATCCACGCATTACAGAAATTTCATATCTTCTTTTAATGTCAATTCCAACATCGATCCCGTTTGCGATATCTGAAACTCTCGTAAATCTCCTAATAATCAGCGCAGCTACATTGATTTTAGAATACAAAAAAAGACAATCTTCTTTGTATCTAGTAGCCTCAGGCTTCCTCTTTTCTCTATGCATACTTACAAACTTCCTAAGTGTTTTTTCACTACCATTTGTTTTATGGCTTCTTCTTGAGGTCTCAAAGGCCAATCAGAAAGAAAAAAGCCTTTATGGAACCTCGCCTCACACACTAACCATCTTTTTTCTATCAGCCATTATCCCCCATCTAATCTTCTCATTCTATCTTCTAACTTCACAAAGCCTGGCTGCCTTTATGGAGGTTATCTCTGTATTTGCACCTGCATTCTACATCAAGTTTGCGAATTTACCTTACCTGCTTATTTTTCTAACTTTTTTTCTTCCATTTATAAGACAAAATGAAAGAAATGCTGTCGCATGCGCCTTTTCTCTAACCCTATCCTATATCCCATCTCTTAATGTCACTCCAACGTTGACATCCCACTACAGTATATTCTATTTTCCATTTTTGAGCCTGCTTATCCCTCTTACTTACAAGAACTTCAAAATACTGCATCCAACAATTCAGGTCTTAGTAATTATGTACCTACTAAACATATATCTCAACCCGTTCATAGACAACAACTTAAAAGTCTCATATCTCTATGATAACGACGCATACAGTAAAGAGCGAACCTTGGCTTACAAGGAGCTCTACTCAAACTTCAGCAAAAATATTTCGGGGAAAGATATAGCTGTGTTCTCATACGATATTTCGCCATATCTTTACTTGAATTCTACTCCAAAAATAAGGTATCCTTACTTTATCTATTTATTCAGCTACACAAAAATAAACTACACGATAGAGGCAGAATATTCCAAGAGGATGAGCGAATCTCCATTTGAGTATATCATCATAGGTCAAGACTTATACGGTGTCTCAGAGGTACCGCAATCTGTAATGGAGCATTTAAAAAACAACTATACTCTTCTTTACTCTAAAGAATTCTCTCCAGAAAGATTAAGTCATCTTGGAAGCAGCAAGCTTCTTCTCTACAAGCGCAATTAAGCTTAATTCCTCAACCAATCAGCCAGCTTCTACTTCTTCTTATAAATCCAGACAACCCACGAACTGCCATAAACGCTTTCATTTATGTAGTTTTCGCCAAGAAATTTCCTAAACTGTGCAAAGGAAGGAAATTCCTTTTCCAAATCCTCCATATCTAAGTTTCGGGTATGGTCAAAACTTTCATTAACTAAAACAACAATATCCGGCTTGGCCTTCATAACGGGCCCAAAAACTTCTTTCGAATACCAACTATCTATCAGAGTTGGTCCAGATGGATAGTACGGAGATGGAATTTGAATGTAATAGTAAAGTGCTCGCACCAGCGGAGATTTATTCAGCATTAAATAATACTCTGCCCCAGTTGGAAAAACAAAAAATTTCGATTCCTCCTTCATCACCCATCGTATGCGCTCAACAATCGCGCCTATCCCTGAACAGCCAGATGTAGATAAGGCAAGTTTTTTACCCACATAATCACTATAAGAAGACCAAGCAAGAATAACTGAAAAGGCAACTGCAAAAATCATTATTGCTAATAGGATAAGCAGGACCCCTTTTAATCTCCTTATACCTCTAAAAGAATCACTCACAATTCCAATTAAAAAAGAAAAAGGAAGGATAAGGCTATACATAACCAGAGGATATATCCAGACAGAATAAAGTTTTAAGAGAATAATAAATAAAACACTAAGAAAAAACAGGAATGATAACGCACCAAAACGACTTTTTATTAGATTTTTGTTAGCCAACCCTATAATCATTGGAAAAAATAAAACAAAACAAAACCCTATACTAATTATCACATCCTGTATATGCCTCTCAGATAATAGCATGCGGAAATAAGCGTCAAAACCAAGGTCATGCCCTGCCGTTAGATACCCTGTCCACTTAGTTCCAAATAAAAAGAAGCCTCCAAAAACCACAGCTGCAAATGCCATCCCCAACCCAAAGAAAAAGATAAACTCCCTTTTTCTTCTCTCGTGCCAAAGCAGATAAAGAACCGGGAGAGAAAGTCCAAAAGCAGCCGTTGGTTTTGTAAACGAAGATGCTATCAAAAAAAATCCGGTTAAAGCAAGATTTCTCTTAAAATTTGTCTTCTGCAAAGAGACAAGAAAATAAAATGCAAACGCCCATAATAGCGATGCAATAAACTCTGCCCTGAAAAATATGTTCATCGAAGCATACGAATAAACAAGATAAATAATGGCTGGAATGTACTTTGCAAATCCGCTAAGATATTTTTTGCAAGTTAAAAATACGATAATTGCAATAAGAAAATTGATTGCTACTGAAAACATACGGGTGCACAAAATACCAGAGCCGCAGGTTTTAACAATCGGAACAAGTGCAAGATAAAGAACAGGTAGTTTATGTGCAAGAATCGTATCGTAAAGAACCTTTCCATTAGATATCTCTCTTGCAGTTAATAGGTGTTCCGCTTCGTCGCTTTCAAATCCAAAACAATAAGTTCTACTATCAAACAACGGCAAAACCGATAAAACTAAAAGAAACAACAGATACGCTATAAGAATTCTTAACTCACCATCAAGCATACACCAATCCCTATTTTGCGCTTTTCTTTTTGTACACACTTAGATTCTGACCAAACCTGTTGACCAGCTCATATCCTTCAACTTCGATCCAATCAGGTTTTTCTGCAGTCAGAACCCAGTCGAATTCAGAATATCCACAAGGTATTTTCATATTCCTTTCATCCCAAAAAGCCCTATATACATGAAAATTGTATGTATAATTTGTCTTATTATCAAAGCCATATATGTTGCTTTTCCATATATACGGCTCTTCACGGTAACTACTGTTGTAAATGTACACTATACAAGGTTTAGGTAATCCATCTGCCATCATTTTATAAGCAACAACAGTAGGCACATAGTTTCCAATTACCAATACCTTTTCTTTTCCAGCAAGAAATAAACCCGCTTCTCTTTCAGCAGCGTATTCATCTACAAATCCACTTGTAAGCACCATCAGAGAGGATATCATCAAAACGGCCATTGAAGTTAGAATAATCAATAACGAAAACCTATCAAACTTTCCACCAAGCCTATTAAAAATAAGAGAAGAAGAAAAAGCGCAAACGGCTGGCATCAGGGGCAGAGGGTACCAGAAATACCCAACACCAACAAAAAAAACCAGAGGAAGTAGCGACATCCATGTCGCTAGCCATATTCTCCTTTTCCAAAACTTACACAATCCAATAATAGATGAAACAACAAGAACGTTTGAATTTATAATAAATTCCCCCAGTCCACCTACAAACCTCTTGAAAATCTCAAAATCTATCCCACCAGTGCTCCACCACGATCCAAAAATCTTGCTCGGGATGTTATACAAATACTCGCCAATTATGGCTTCTCTCTCTTCAAAAAGAGCATCATAAACAAATAAAGAAAGCGGAAGAAAAAAAAGCGAAATAAGAAACTCAAACTTACGCAACTCTCCCTTCCGCTCAAAGGCATATGCAACGGCAACTATGGGAATAATAAAGGCAACAACAGTTTTTGTCCAATATGCAAATGCAGATAAAATCCCCCCCAAAATATAGAATCGCGGATCTGACTTACCATGAAAATAACAGGCAAGTGATGAGAGCACAAAAAACAACAAAACCGAATCTACAAGCGCACTCGTATCGGCATAAAGAGAAGAAAAAGAAAGCATGAACATCAACGATGTGCATAGTGCAAAATCCGCTGAAAATTCCCTTCTAAACATCAGATAAATGAGCACAACAGAACACGCTCCAAAAAATAGAGACGACAAGCGATACGGCAAGCCAAGGTCAATTTCAACATCAAGCAGCCCAATAATCGCCTTTGAAGCGACTACAAAGGGTGCAGACAACAGAAAAGGAACTACTGGTCTCCAAGCTACTTCCTGTCCAAAATATGTTGGTATGATCCTTGGCTTTTCCAAGAATTCATCCACCATTCTTGCATAAAGTGCCTCATCCTTAATAAGCGGCCTGTTATACGCAACAAAAGTTGCACGGGATAAAAGAAAAACAATCAAAAGCAAAGCAACATGTTTTTTTAGTTCAGATACCATAAGGTAAAATTGAAGCATCAATTATAAAAACTCTGTCTTCATCTATCTGCTTTAATATGGTAAATATACGCCGCGATGGAGATGTGCTAATATTTGACTGCGTAAGTATTCCCTACGAACTATTCTCTCCCAGCTTCATAAATGACATGTTCCATACTCTTTCAACACTTGATTTTGAACCAAAGCAACTGAGATTTGAGGAAGAGTTAGTTGTTGAGTTTTCTCCACAACAAACGAAGATACTGATTGATTATGTGAAAATAATCCGACAAGTGGACTCACTGCGTTTAAAGAAGGAGATTTATGGCCATCCACAGGACGACCGCGTAGCAGCAAGAAGGAAATTACTTTCCGATTTTTATGAGCAAATGTTCATGAACCCAGTTCTTGCTCTCCAGACTCTTGATGACTACAAAGAGCCGCAGCCCACAAGGTCTCTTTTCGTTGAAGGGTATAGAACGTTTTTTGCTTGGCTAAATGGAATTATAAAGGCAATGCGGTCCAATAAATTTTATCTACTTTGTAGGGAGGCTGGCGATGCACAGAGTGTAATTCTATCCTTTGGCGGACTCAGAAGTTTGCGATATGTCCCACTCCTACAACTATCCGTCCCTCCATACGCAAAGCCACTACAAATAGAAGAGGCAAGATACGAAATAGGGGAAGGTTTAACCGTACAGATATATGAAACAGGGAGAGAAGCCCATCTTTATGTTATTGAAAACCCTCTCATAGAAAACCTAAAACCAGAACTAACTGAACTGATGAAATCAAAAATAGCGGAGGAGCTGGCAGCGATAAAGGACCAACAGATCGTTTGGGATACCATCTATGAAACTAAATCACGCGAATATTCAGATTACTTTCTTTTAACTGCATCCTCAAAGTCAATAGAACTCTCAAGCAAGCAAGCATACGCAATGGGACGTGAGGCAGCCTCATGGGTCGTTGGACTGGGCTCTCCAATTGAGAACATGTCTCTGGACTGCGAAAATATAACAGATATTTATATAGACTCTCAGAACTCCCCAATTTATATAGAGCACGCAAAGTTTGGCCTGTGCCACACTCTGTGGAGATACAATACTGAAATGCTCGAATCAGCATTTAGAAACATTGTCTCGCTTACCAAGGAAAGCAGAAAATTCGATTCCAGCAACCCAGTTTTAGATGTGGTCGTGCGAAGACTTAATCTCAGATGCCATCTCCAACGTCCCCCAGCCACATTCGGCGACCTCCAAGCTGCATTCAGGCTCTCAAAACCAACTCCGTTTACATACCCTCAATACTTCTACTATAAGTCATTTACTCCATTCTTTACGGGCTACGATCACGTGATGGTTTCTCTTGGTTGCTCAGAAGCAGTGCTCGGAATAAAAGCTGTAGGAAAAACCGCCTTTACTGCTTCAAAAATACTTGCCATAGGCACAAAAAAAAGAATACTCCCTATCCAAGACATAGAAGAAATACCAGTGAGAGCTTACAGAAAGCGTGGCTTTCATATAGGTGCCATGCGTGTTCAATCCTCAGACAAAGAGGGATTGACTCTACAGCCTAAATCAGCCGAGCTTGACTTAGTAACGATGGCAAACGCAAGCCTGAGGATGGGGGAGGCGTGTTTAATAATAAATGAAGTGCGCTCGCGCCTTGCACTTCAAGGAGTAATCAACCTTCTAAACACGCAACCCGGAGTCTTCCTCCTCTATAACCTCCATGCAAGGTCACTATCAGAGATTCAGGATCGTCTTGAGATGGTATTTGGAATCCCTGGCGCATCCATGTTTTCAACAGATCGCTATTCATTCCTAAAAAAGCTTCGCTTTGGTAGAAAAGACCGGTTTTATCGTGTGCTTGACAACAGCTTCGAGACAGACGCGGAACAAAAAACTTTCGTGAAAGTCTTTACGTTCATTCAGGGACCAAGTATAGATTCATCTCAGCTTAAGTGTCTCTTTCTCAAAAACAAAGAGGCCTCATCGCCTTCGCTGCGAGGACTTGATCTTGGAAAAATGGAAAAAAATCTGGATATCGAATTCATCCCTCCGGTTATGAAACGAGTTGCGCAAGAGCACATCCTGCAACCGGAAGACTACATCATGCTCTCATTCCTGTACGCCAAAATTTACTCAGATATTTACGATAAATCTTTAGAACTAAAAAACAAGAACATAACTGAGCTTGACTTTGTACTGGAGTGTGTTTCAGCTCTCAACATTCTGCTAAAAGAAAAAGAGCGTGAAAATGGAAGCGTCGATTTTGCCGACTTACAGCCCGAATGGGAAAGACAGTTTCATGGCCTTTTAAGCGACTTTCTTTTAGGAAAGCTAAACGCAAAAGGCAAGCTAACCTCAAAAGAATTAAACGAAGAGGAAGAGGGAGAAGTTGATAATTAAAAAAGAAGACTTGGAACGCATTAAAGAATGGTGCAGAAAAATAAAAGAAAAAGAAAAGAGAACCTATATAATACGAAGAAATCCATTTCAAAACGAGATTCCTTGGACAAGAACTATCCTGTTCATAGACATAGACAAGCCGAAGGAATATTGCTCACGCCTAAATCTTGTCTATGATTCATCCACCGACACACTTTGGCGCTTCGTTGACAACAAATGGATCTCTCTAAAGCCCCCAAGCCAGTAACCATCTGTCAATCAAATAAAACCTCCAACCTAATCTGAACTTCCCAAGCCCCACTTTTGCATCTAGCCTCCTTTTAATCCCACCTCACTTTTCTACAAGCCATCTATTCTACCATGAGTTTTTCCCATACTTTGTCGTTTTACTAATTTACTGGCTAACTCAGCGCCAAAACAGGTCAAAACAAAATATGTACCTCCCACTCTCTTTAGTTTAGCACAAAAAGTCTAGAGCTTGGCCCGTTCAACAACAACCTTCTTTCCACTAACATTCCATTTCTCAATTATATTCCCGTCGCTGTCGGAAAGGACTACGGTAGTAAAATCATTGCCAACAATCATCGTCACTATAGGGTCCTGGCCCGGTTTTGGAGATATTTGAAGCGTAAACGGCTTTTCGGTTGCTGGCAAAGCACATCCCTCTTTTATTTATTAGTATGTGTTCTCCATATCGATTTTTTTTATTGCCTTTGCAAGCATCGAGTCAGGAAATCTTTTTTCAACAATATCTGCAAGCAAGGTAAGCTCCCTCCTCATCTCGTAAATAACCTCTAACTTTTCCCTCTCGGTCTTTACGGGCACAGACTTTAAATCTATGTTAAGTCCGCTCAGGGACTCAGAATAAAAGCTTTTTTGTTTGAAAGCCATAAGTTATTTGTGCCGTTCCATATTTAAATACATCTCATCTGCAAGATATGTTTCATGTCGAAGTCAGAATTTCTTAGAAGATGTAAGGAAATAAGAGAGCGAGTTTTGAGTTATAAAAATCCACTCATAATAAACCACTTTGATTGCGACGGAATCGCAAGCGGAGCAATAACAGCAATAGCTCTAACCAAAATGAAAAAAAAATATAATATTATAACCGTAAGGAAGCTTGACACAAAAACAATCGAATCAGCAATAAGGCACTCGGAGAAAGATGGAGAAGTCATCTTCGTCGACCTTGGAGGCGCATCACAAGAGATAGACAAGATAGAAGAAGGCGTAATTCTTGACCACCACCAAACTGATGGCACAAAACTACTTCAAGCAAATCCACACCTTTTTGGCTTTGATGGAGGAACCGAAATAAGCTCATCAGGGGTTGCGTATCTTGTTTTTGGAATAAGGCCGGATCTCGCAGTAGTAGGGGCAATAGGAGACATGCAATATCCGCTCTCGGGTCTTAATAGGTTTCTCCTTGAAGAAGGAATGAAAACAGGAGAGGTCCAGATAA
This sequence comes from Candidatus Anstonellales archaeon, assembly GCA_038869735.1. NCBI lineage: Archaea > Nanobdellati > Microcaldota > Candidatus Micrarchaeia > Candidatus Anstonellales > Candidatus Anstonellales archaeon. Next base: position 10,080 of record JAWCQO010000002.1, read on the forward strand.
AAATAGACCTCCGACTATATGGAAGAGGCTCACGCCCGCTTGCTCAGATGCTTGAGTTTGCAGATGACCCTCCCCTCCCTCACTTAAGCGCAAATCCTCGGGCATGTGTGGAATTCCTCGAAAAAAATGGATTTTGGAGCGAGGACAAAAGAAACAAGAGCTATTATGATTTGAGCACTGAGGAGCAAAAAAAGTTTGTTGACTCACTCATACTCTTTTTAGCTCAAGGAGGAAATGAGGATATCGCAAAGCAGATAATCGGTGAGGTCTATACCTTCCCAAAACAGGATATAAAAACTGAGCTATATGATGCAAGCGACTTTTCAACACTTCTAAACGCCTGCGGGAGACACAATAAACCAGAAATAGGTATAGGTGTATGTATGGGTGATAAAAACGCATATCAAGAAGCCTCTCTGCTACTTGCAAAGCACAGAAAAAAACTCAGAGAAGGCCTCTCTTTTGCATCTTCCCACCTACAAGATTTTGGAAAGTTTCTCTTTTTAGATGCAAGGGGAGTGATAGACGATGGAATAATTGGCGTTGTGGCAGGAATGGTTCTTCCTCCAAACTCCAAAAAACCTATTTTTGCAATAGCCACTGATGATATAGGGGGCATAAAGGTTTCAGCACGTGCTAATAATGCCCTTGTAACCAAAGGTCTAAATCTGGGGCTAATTCTTAAGCTGTCTTCAGTTGCTGTTGGCGGAGCTGGCGGAGGGCACAAGGTTGCAGCTGGTGCTCAGATACCAAAAGAAAAGTTAAATGATTTCCTACTAAAATTAAATTCAAATTTATAACAAACTCAAATTTATAATCAAATAGCAAAAAAGACAGCAACATAGAGTGACGCAGATGTCTCTAAACGCGCTTGGAATAGTAAAGACTTCCTTCTCGCTTTACATAAAAAACATGCCGGCACTTGTTTGGGCTACGCTAACTTACCTTATCTCCGTAGCCGTGTCAAATGGAGCGGCAATTAGCATTGTCCTGATATTTTTTCTTATTATGGCTGCATTTGAAGTCCCTTCACTTATATTTACAATTGTTCTTACACTGGCCGCATCCTCCGTCTTAGTTGCTCTTTTTTACGTGCTTTCCGCCCTTAAGTGTGGGTATTTTCAGATGTGCAATATTGCAAGCAGAGGAGGCTCAGCTTCAGTTCTTGGATTTTTAGAATACTCCTCAAGAAAGGCCCTTCCAGCTTTCCTAATAGAGGTTGTCCAGCTTTTTGTAATTATCCTCTTTCTCATTCCGCCTCTCATCGTATATTTTTTATCAGCAAACAAACTAATTTCATTCTTTTTGTTCTTGGCTTTCCTTGTCTTTGGAGTTGGCGCCTCCTTCATCTTTTCTCTAGCCTTGCCGTCCAATATAATGGATGGCACTAACACAATAAACTCATTAAAGCGTTCAATAAAATATGTAGGAAAGTATCCTCTCAGATACGGATTGGTAATCCTAATCAATATCTCGATTACCTCAATAGTGTCTCTAGTCCCATTTTTTGGGTTACTTCTTGTAGTATTCTTTGCCTTGCCACTGTTCGTGATATCTCTCTTTGTTTTTTATGTTGAAGTGCGCACGCTTTAAAAAATTGAAAAAGCAGAATAACACTTTATAATAACTAAGATGCAAATTATTTCAGGGGGGGTTGGATGATACTATTTAGTCCAAATTGCTCAGATCTCGGCGTCCCAAACATAGAAATAAAGAAATTCCCAGACGGTGAAAACTATCTTCGAGTCCCTTCTTTAAAGGATGCAGAGGGAAACCAAGTAACGTTATTCCATCGCGCTTATCCTTCGCAGGATTCCTCACTCATCCAGCTTTTCCTCCTGCTTAAAACTCTAAAGAGAGCCACAGATAAAATAACAGCTGTAATCCCATACCTTCCCTATGCTCGCCAGGACAAAATGGTCTTGGAGGGAGAGTCAAAAAGCTCAGAGTCAATCTGCAACATAATATCTGAATCTGGATGTAAGGAGCTTGTGACGTTCGATGCGCACTTTCTAAAAATGAAAGGAACTTATAGGTATGGGAACCTAAAAATACGCAATCTAAGTCTTAGCGACGAACTTATATCCTACCTCTACTCTGAGTGTACAAATCCAGTTATAATCTCTCCTGACAAAGGCGCTTCCTATATGGTCGTAGAGCGCGGAGGCCTTTCTATGGAGAAAAAAAGAAAAGGCTATGAGCAATCAGAACTTGCAGAACGAAAGGTAAGTATAATGAAAACCGATGCAAAAATGGAAGACAGAGACGTAATAATCATAGATGATATGATTGCTGGCGGAGGTACAATGGCCCGAGCGGTTGATATCTGCAAGAAGAAGGGAGCAAGGAAAATATATTGCGGAGCAACTCATGGATTATTTCTTGGAGATTCAGCTAATAAAATACTCAGTGCTGGGGCAGAGGAAATTGTTGTATCAAATACAATACTATCCCCCTATTCAAAAATAAACTTTATGGACAAGCTTAGGGGTCTTATATAGATGAGAATATACAACACCTTCACCAGAAGCAAAGAGGAATTCAAACCTATAAAAGAAGGACAAGTTTCAATGTACGTTTGTGGCATCACTACTTACGACTATACTCACCTCGGCCACGCAAGAACCTTTGTTTCGTTTGATGTCATAAGAAGATATCTAATCTACAAGGGCTACAAAGTGAGCTACGTTCAAAACGTAACCGACATCGATGATAAAATAATAAATCGGGCAAAAGAAACTGGTGAAGACCCACTTGCGCTATCCAACCGATTTGATATACTATCAAGAGAAGACCTCAACTCGCTAGGCATTCTCAAAGCTGACGCATATCCTCGCGTTAGCGAAAACATTAATGAAATAATCTCGTTGGTCCAGCGGCTTATCGAAAAGGGGTTTGCGTATAAAACGCAAACCGGCGTCTATTTCTCAGTTGAGAAATTCAAAGCATATGGCAAACTCTCCCACCAGAAGCTTTCAAAAATAAAGGCTGGGGCAAGAGTTGAAGTTGGAGAGACGAAAAAGAATCCAGCAGACTTTGCTTTATGGAAAATCACAAGTGAAGATGAACTTGGTTTTCCATCTCCTTTTGGACGGGGGAGACCAGGATGGCACATAGAATGCTCTGCAATGTCCCTAAAATACCACGGAGAAACATTTGACATTCATGGTGGAGCGCAAGACTTAATCTTCCCCCACCACGAAAACGAGATAGCACAGTCAGAATGCGCAAATGGAAAAAAATTTGTACAATATTGGATGCATGTCGGATTTCTAACCGTAAATGGAGAGAAAATGTCAAAGTCCCTTGGTAATTTCATTACTGTTAGGGATGCGCTAAAAAAATTCACTCCACACGCCATTCGCATGTTTTTTATACAGACACACTACCGAAGTCCAATAGACTTTTCAGAGAAATCAGTCATAAGCGCTCAGAATGCTCTTACAAGCATATACAACACTCTCAAAAGTGCAAGAGAAACGGCTCTCTCAGCTTCCAACGTACCAGATAACGAACTCGAACTCAAAATATCCAAAACCTATAAACTCTTTGAAGATAGAATGGATGACGATTTTGATACTCCAAGTGCGCTGGCTGCTCTCTTCAGATTAGTTTCCCTTACCAACACCCATATTTCTTCTGACAATCCATCTGCGCCCTCACTATCCCTTGCAGCCAACAAAATAGAGTCTATCCTAAAGCTCTTTGCTCTCATGCCGCCTCAAAAATCCCTCCCCCTTGCTCCAATCCAAAAAATACTAATCTCTTACGGAATCAAACAGCCCCCTAACACAGCGGAGGCATGCATAAATCAGCTTATCGAAATGCGGAATTCTGCAAGAAAGAAAAAGAATTTTGAGCTTTCAGATAAAATCAGGGCAGAGCTTGCAAAAGTGGGAGTAATCCTTGAAGATAGTGGAGATAAAACAACCTATAAAATATGCTAACGTCCAAAAACAAACGCACAAAGCCTATAAAGTAAAAATCCAGTTCGCTAACAACATATAAAATTCTAAATCTATAAAACCCACTCTACAAATTCAAAAATAAGAATTCAAAAATAAGACCTCAAAGATAAACATGATTCCCTCTACTCCCTCCTATTACTTTTCAAGTAACACTTTCAACAAAACTCTCTATCGCCCTCATATAACCATCAACATATCTCCGATCTTCTTTTAGATTATACTTCGCTGCGTAATATGAGGCCGACATTATGTCATAATAGGCTTTTCCAAACGCAATTTCAAAGCTAATTTCATCGCGAGATACATCACCTATAGAGAGCAAGGACGCAAGCTCTTTAAGTTGCCGAAGTGCTTCCTTTCCTCTCTTTGTCAGTTTTATTCCATCCCGTTTTCTTAGGAGTGAGAGAACCCAATTAATCATTGCAGTAACAGTCTGCTTCAAATAAGCCAGAAAGCTTTGTTTGATTTCTGTTCTCTCCCCCAATAATGCTGCCTCCTTCATTGTTTGCGATATCTCCGAAAGATCAACTATATTAACAACCTGTCCTTCCCCTTTCATCTGCTGGCGGAGCTGAGCATCTAACTTTGCAATTTCGGATATAGCTTTCATTTCCTTCAACTGGTCCTCATAGATGGCTTGCGATTCCAAAAGAAGGCTTACTGACCTAAAGTCAGGTCTAATCCTAACGGTCTCCTCTTTAACAAAATTGTCTCTCTTTTTGTGTGTTCTCCTGCTAGATGCAGACATTAAAACCCTTCAGGCACACGCCTGCCTACTGGTCGCTAATTTTACTTTTCTTGAAAAATTTATAAACCCATCTTTTACGTTGCAGGGTTTTCATCCAACTACGTTTTTTACTATCCACGTAGGGTCAAAAGGACTTAAATCATCGTAATTCTGTCCAGTCCCAAAATAAATAACCGGAACCGAAGTAGCTCGAGCAATTGAGATGGCATTCCCTCCTTTAGAGTCGCAATCAAGTTTCGTCAGAATAATCCCGTCTATTCCAACTGCACTTTTAAACTCTCTTATCTGTTCTAAAACAGCGTTTCCACCAAAGCTTTCTCCAACATAAATTTTCATATCAGGAGCAGTGACACGCACGATTTTCTTAAGTTCATCAAGAAGATTTTTGTTTGTTTCTTGTCTTCCGGCAGAATCTATTAATACGACAGGAATTTTTTGGGCTTTTGCGTATTTTATTGCATCAAAAGCCACTGAGGCCGGGTCTGCACCGTAAGGACTCTTGATTAATCTAATACCCAATCTGCTTGCGTGGGCTTCTAACTGTTCAATTGCGGCGGCCCTAAACGTATCTGATGCTGAAATCACACACTCAAATCCTTCCTTTAGAAGCATATGTGCAACTTTTGCAATCGTAGTTGTTTTGCCAGACCCGTTCGGACCAATAAAAAGTATTTTTACTGGTTTTGGAGTATTACGAACTCTCTCAACCAAATCAAATTCAAATCCAGTGCTAGCTGCCTCTTCTAAGACGGAGAATAATATTTGGCGCACTTCTTCCTTGACCCTGTCGCTTCTTATTCGTCTTCCAAGCAACTTTTTTCGAAGACTATTAACTATCTCATCTGCAACTTCGTATGCAACGTCTGCTTCAAGTAGCGATAACTCAAAAGAGCCAAGTAATTCCTCTACCTCTTTTTCTGAAAGCTCAATTTCTGGAAAAAAAACAGTCTTTACCTTATTGATGGTAGAAAGCTCAACATCTTTTTTTACTTTTCCTAAAGCAGCTTTTTTTATACCCTCGATTTCCTGCCCTTCCCGCCCTTCCCTTTTATACGGAGCTTGCGATTCATTAACTTCCTTCTCTCCCACTTTTTCAGAAGAGGGACTTCGAGGAGAGACGGCTGAATGCTTTCCAAGAACGCCTTCCCCAATTTTTTCAACTTTCTCTATAAAGTTAGAAATCTTACTTTTGAGGAGGTTGAACATCCTTACCAATCTCGCCAGCTACCCGCCTAAACTCCATTTCCGCCTTCTCAAGCTTTTCTGACGTCTCCTCAATAGTCTTTCTTACAATTTCCTTAAGCCTCTTGTTTTCGTTTATCCTCCTCTCAAGCGCCTCTAAAGCTTCCTCCTGAGTTTTCTCTACAACCAGTCCAGCGCCTATATTTAAAAGAACATTATCCCCCTTTTTTCTTTTGCCCCTAACAAATACCCCTCCACCTATAGGAATAAGCAGAAGGTCGTCTTTACCTTCAGCTGATTCAAGTGTTTCCTTTGCAGCCATCATCTCGGTTTCTACTGCCTCAAGACCAGTAGCCTGTTGAATGAGAGCCTGAAGCTGCTGTCGATAGATTTCAATCTGCTGTGCAAGTCTCACACTATCTACGGAATCTTGCCGTTCTCCCTTTTCAACCATTTTATCTGACTCCTATAAACCCTATTCTATTCACTTCTACACTCTTTTATTTCAATCTGACTTCTTTTTAAACTATGGGTTGCTCCAAATTTTGCATACACTGAATCTATGGCATGCCTTTCACTTCTTGCCTCAACGATTATCCTAAATTGTCTCCTCCCACTCTTTAATCCAAGCGTTCCACTCACTGCAAATTTCCTCATACTTACTCCCCTTCCCCTCCTTCTTAAAGTATTCTAGCACCATTTTTTGCATTGCGCTGAGGAACGATTAAAATAGCTGTTTCACCGTCTTCACTTGCCGCAAGAATCATTCCCCGAGATTCTACCCCCATAATTTTTCTTGGCGCAATATTTGCAAGAAAAGCTACCTTTAGTCCAATCAAATCAGCAGGATGGTGGTTCTTTGCTATGCCAGCCATAACCGTCCTCTTTTCCTTTCCAATATCAACAACCAGTTTCAACATTTTATCAGAGCCTTGGACTTTTTCTGCCTCTGTAATCTGACCTACAACAAGTTCAAGTTTTGCAAAATCACCGTAAGACACTTCAACCATATTACCTCACCCTCTATACATACAACACTAAAGACCAAGCAACTCCCAAAATGCACCTACTTCTCATTAAAAACGGCTTTCCTCTCGTCTCTCCCAATTCCTAATGCTTCCTGGATATTTACTGATTCATACCCACTTGTTGCTTCTCCCATAAGACATCCCTTCGAATTTGCAACCATCCCAATCTTCACAAGCCCAACCCCCATATTCACCGTACCGACACCGCCTCGTACACCAAACACTTCCTCAAGGAACTCAAATTCTTCCTCAGAAATTTCGTTTGATGCAAAAAAGCCACAATTGGTAGCTACACAAACACTCCCTACCGTATCATAGCCTGCAAGTTGGCTCCTCTCCGTTGGCACTCCGAGGCAATCACCTATCTTTTTTATTTCGTCGTTTGTGATATTCTGGTTTAAAATTGCTCCCTTGTCATTTGCGCATATATTGTTTCCAGCAGCATTCCATTTACCAGAGATGACATATACATTAAGACCAAGATTCTTAAAAAACCGCCTCTCCTCCTCACTCGAGCTTTTTGGTAAAATTGCCCCATTCGAGTTTGCACAAATATAAATTCCAAGAAGCCCGGATTGTGCTGCTGTCGCTGGAATCGCCTCAACTCCAAATCCCGAAAAAGCCGCAAGAAACTTTTTAGAGGAAGAAGGAGGACAAAACACATAATCGTCAGTCGCAACTGCAAATATTCCAATATGCACGTTTCCATAAAATGACGTTTTTGCAAAATGCATATGGCTCCTCACTGCAACTTATTTTGTCTTCTCTACTACTTCAGCAGTCTTAGATTCTTCTTTCTTTGTTGCCCTCTTTTTCCTTTTTTCATCAGATTCCTTCCTTTTCTTTTCCCTCCTCTTTTTAGTCTCAGCAATCATCTCTTCCTCACCAAAGAGATACGCATTTGTCTGCTCTCCCTCCTTAACCACCTTAATCTTTAGCCGCCTTGGCGGTTTTTCAATCCCATCTCTCCAAACAGCGGAGTTAAGTACTGGAGAAATCATAACGCTATCGATATCAGCTTTCGCGTGCCGAGCAACAAATTCCCGCAAATAAGAAATAGCTTTTTTTGCCCGTACTCTCCTTGGATAGTCGTAAATTCCTCCAAAATTTATAGTATAAACACGCTCAACTTTTTCAACCATAATTACTCACTTTTCCTTTATATTCAACTTTTTTCTTCTCCAGTGCCTCCTCTCTTTATTTTGAATAATCCGCCTCTTTGTTTTTGCTACGACAAAAACAGGAATCCTCCTATTTGTCTTCATCGCATGAGCAAGTCGTGATTTTTTATATGGTGTCTTTTTTGACATAGTCCCCTCATCCATTCACTTTTTTATAAACTCTATTCTTGTCTCTCTCTTTTCTGTGAATTGAGAAAGCATATCCTTTAGTTGTGCATCTGAGATTTTCTGTCTGATTCTTCCGGACGATGCAGCTTGAGCAAGAGCAGCCGAGAACCTTGCGAAAAGTTCAGGGTTAGATATCCTAACATTCATTATCCGCTCATATGCCTCATCAGTTAAAATCATCCTCAAAACTGCCCTGAGCTGTGCTTCAGCCTCCTGCCTCTTCTGCATTTCTTCTAGCCGTTTTCTAATTTTTCTTTCTCGAATGCTTTCAAGGCTCTCCACCATAAAAATGAGGCACCCTCTTCTTTCCTTTCCTATTTACTCCCATTCAAAATATCTCTTGCTATTCCATCCAAAAATTTCTGTCCTGCAGGCGTAATCCTTCTTCCAGACTTTGTCTTTTCTAAAAATCCTACCTTCTCAAGGGCAAGAAACGCTCTCCTTATAATTGAGCCACTTGCCCTTACAAATCTTTCTCTGGCAACGCCTCGTTTCTTTCTTCCACCATAATGCACCCTAAGACGATTAACGCCAACAGGCGCAATATAAGCCTTCCTCATAATGGAAGCACATCGCAAATACCAAAAATTTTTCTGACTCGGCCTTCTTTCGGCATGAGCTCCTGACTTTACAAAGTCAAGATAATGTGGCCGCGGAAGCCCCATTGCTTCAAGTCTCTTTGCAGCTTCCATTATCAGCTTTCCAGGTTCGACATCATATACTAAAACCATTTTAACTACCCACTTAACCTCTTTATTAGGACTTTATTTTTTATCTCCAAGTATTTTTAAAGATTGGTTAAGAAAAACGTGGCATCTCGTTCTTTTCTTTTCCAAATATTCCAAAAAGCTTCTTTATAAATGTCTTTCCCCACGTGTCTCTTATTGTGTATGACTCAGGATGTGTCGTTTTAGGTGCCACAAATACCTCTTCTTCCTCTTTTTTCTCAACCGAAGCAGAATCCACAATCTTTTTTTCAATTTTTGATTCAATTTTTGAAATAGACTCAATTTTCGGATATTGTTTAGGGACAGTTTTGTCAAACCTCGGAGGCGGATGATATTCTTTGATTGGCATATACCTCTTTTTAGTCTCAGTTTCTATATCCTCTTCTACAAGAGGAGGTTTCTCTTTTGGACTCGTTCGCTCAATCTCCTCCTCTTTTATTATTTCCTCTTCTTTTACCTGTCTAAATTCACCTTTTTTTACTCCTACTCCAACCTCTTCTTTTAAATCAAAGTGCCGTTCATCCATCTTTTCCTCTCCCCTCTCTATTTTGCCCTCTTCAAGGCGCTTTCCAATATCCGACTCAGAGCCGATGCGCTCTCCTCCAAAAACTTTATCTGGTTCAATTTTGCCTGCAGAGATGGCCTCCATATCGCCTTTCTTTTCTTTTACCTTATCTATTGTGACGTCTTCAACTTCTTTTATCAAAACAGGTGAAGTTTGCGCTTCTCCAGCCGCCGTACTTTTTGGTTTTTTAACCTCCTTTTCCTCTATTTGCGTTGATTGTTTTGACAAATCAACCTCTCCTGTAATTTTTCTTAGCTGTTCAGAGATTCGCCAAATACCCTCTCTTAATTCAGCTATGTCCTGTTGCTTTGCAAAGTTACCTGCAGACAGCTCCTCAACGATTCTTCGCCTTATAGTCTCCTCTCTTTCAAGTCTCTCATCAATCCCAGAAATTCTCTTTACCTCTCGTCCAAATTCGCTTATCTCTGAGTTTATCTCCTCAATAAGGCGCCGTATTACCTTCTCAAAATTTGTCTGAGTCTCTTTTAACTGCTCCTTGAGTTGCTGGATTTCCTGCTCATTTTTTGCTATCCTTTCCCCAATTTCTCCTCTTATCTCCTCACTACTTTCTCTAAATCGTTCAACAAGCCTAGCGCTCTCCTCTTCTGCAGTCTTATGGTAATCCTTCAGCTTTGAGAGAATCGCTTCTGATTCCTCATAAAAAGATCGGTTTGTCTCTGCAATTTCATTTTTTGTATCCTCAACGTATTTCTTCAAGTAAGCTATCTCCTCTTCTATGGACCTGGCGAGGTTTTCTTTCAGCAATTCAAATTCTTGACGCATTTTTTCGCTTTCTCTTAAAAATTTGTCTATAGCCTCGCTTCTTATCTTTAAGGAATTTTCAAGTTCAGTTACTTCTGCCTTTGTTGCAAGAGACTTAAAGTCAAGCTTTAACTTCTCTCCATCTATGCGAAGTTTATTTACTGCGGATGTGATTTCAGATACGCGCTGAAACATCGGTTCAAAATTGGAGAATTTTTTTTGGAACATAACGTAAATATACTCTACCTTATCTGCATGCTGCTCTATGGATGCTTCTGTTTTTTTAAGCTCGGCAAGTTCTTTTTGCATCTCTTCATTTAATTCACGGATCGCATCAGCTCCACGAAATACAGCTATCCGTGCGCGAACATCTTTCAACTCTTCATTTATCTTATCCTGAAATGCGCTAATCTTTTCGTGGGCACCGGATAATTTTTCAATTTCAACTTCAAGTCGTTTTATTTCCTTCAACAGATGTTGAGGTTGCACTGCCTCTACAAGGGAAGCAGCAATTTCTGCTCTTTTCTTCAGCTCTACGGTATTCTTATCGATTTCAAAAATAGTGTTCTTAAGCTGTCCTATCTCCTCACTTATCTTATAAAACCTCTCTTCAGATATGCTCCGCATCTCCCGCAAGGCGGTTACTTGTGCCTTAAGCTTATCTATCTCTATTCCAAGCCGTACCCACGATACTTTCTCCCCGCTTGGGAGTTTTTCCCCCTCAAACTCCTCCTGCTTCTCAACTTCAGTAGCGTACTTCTCCTCACTTGATATAAGTTTTGTATCCTCTACTGCTTCACTTATCTCCGATGACTGTGTGTATGTTCCTTCTTTAGGTACTTCATTTTTTATCTTACTAGAAGCTTTTGCAGTGACAGCATCCTCTAACCCGGCCGTACTATCTTTTTTGTCCTTATTCTCTCCCTCCTCTCCTATCGCACGGGCTATGTCCTCTTCACCTGATGGAGGTTCAGCTTCTTCAAGCTCCTTCCTGAGTGACTCTATGAACTTACGGATGCCCATAACTCCTCTCTCTAGAGCTTTTAAAATATTTTAATCTATATAAAGATGAGTATCTGGGGTCAAAAATAACCAACTATCAAGCTTCCGCTTAAGAAACGTTGCTGTTTTACCTCTTTTTACAAAATTAGTGCCTCCCCTAATCCTCCCCCTAATTCTAATTACATTAATCAAAAAAACTCAACCCAAACCACCTAAAAACCCGAACACGCCCATATACTCTAAATAACAAACTACTAACATAATCCTTAAGACCAACCAACAAAACCCAACACAAGACATCAACAAATAAGTATGCTAAAATAAGTACAGTGCTCTTACTCAAAAAGAGTCATTTTATCTCTAACGCATCTAAGCCACAACAAAGACCAGGACCAGTACCTGTTCACTTATTGTACTTTCTTCACACTTAACCTTCCTGTCCCTGTTTCGTTTTATTAAAAAGCTTTTTTGCTTCAGCTTCACTTTTTCCAAGAAGAAAAGCAACCTCATCATACTCAAAACCATAGAAGTCAGAAACCGAAGGCGGGTCTTTAGAAAGTTGCACCTTTACAAGCTCAAAATAAGCACTAGATTTCTTCCTTGAGCCATGAACTTTCCTTCGAATTTTATCCAAAATTCGCTTCTTTATTTCCCTTCTTGCTTTCGTTTCAGACATTTTTTTAAGATAAGTTGGAAATGCATATACTAGAAAACCACTCCCCTTTTCAGGATTTAGAAGCGAGATTCCAGCTCCAAGAAGGTCAGCGGAATATCTCAAATAACCCCAATACTGTCTTAACAAGACTCTCCCGTCAAAAACATCTGCGCGAGATAACACATTGAACGCTGACGCAACGCCATCAATAGTCTTATACTCAATAGGTATGTTCTCATCAACCCACAATTTCAACATATCGCGTGTTTCTTCACACTCAAATACTTTTTTTCTTCCCTCTTCGTAACTCCTTGCCCGGAATATCTCTCTGACCGAATCAAATATATTCCGTCTGCGGTTCCTCTCAGAAGAAAAATTTTTTGCTTCGAGGTCGTTTATCGCACCCCTCAAATCACCATCTGCAAGATTTGCGAGTCTCTGAATATGCTCTCTTTCAATTTCTATGTTCTCCATCCTAGAAATTCTTTCAAGAACCCTAAAAATCGCATTAGAATTTATCTTTTTTAGCTGAACTTTGACGCATTCGTTTCGGATGTTACTAAGCTTCCTTTCATATGCATCCTCAGCAGTGAGAATTATCGGCTGTTGCGCGCTTATAACTATTTTCCTAGCAATATCTAAGAACTCTTCATCTTCACCAAAAACAGCATCCACATCTTCCATCAATATCAACCTTCTTCTTCCAAACAATCCTCCGCACATCCCCAGGGCATCCAAAATTCTGTCTTCTTTCCCCATCCTCCTTATATTGTCTGCTTCAAGCTCAACCACTTCAAATTCAAATTCCTTTGCAAGAGCCTTTACTATCGCGCTTTTGCCACTTCCGCTAGGTCCCCATATGAGAAGTGGTTTTTGAGCTTCTCCTTTCATCCACAACAGCACCCAGCGTCTGATTTCTTCCAGTGCCACCTGGTTCCCTGCAATATCCTCAAGTTTTTCTGGCGCATATTTTTCCAAAAAAGACATACTCCTTTTTCTGCCGCATCTTCTTAATATTTATATTCTTTTTCTCCAAAACTTTTTTAGAATTCAATGTGCCCAAACCTTCTCCCAGAATCGCAATACATCCTTTCAGAAATAACTATACGAAATATGCTTCTACCTCATGAGGTAGAACTTACAAAGAGATCTCTTATTCGCTGGTTCGCGCTTTCACTAGGGCTTATCTCTCCAAAAGAATCCCGTACCCTTATCCTAGACATCATAGAAGCTCTAATCTATTTCCATTTGGCATCGCATCAGCCAACCACGGAGGAAATAATCTCAAAAGTAGCTGAGCTGAGACGGGAAACTAAGACAAAAGAAAAAGCCATACGGTATCACATAACCCAACTTGTAAAGCGAGGCATCCTCACAAGAAAAAGGGGGAAATACTCCTTTTATTTAAATCCGGAAAACCAAGATAGAGACTTAGGGGCGGCTCTGGAATATCTATACATGCAAAACGCAAGGACTTCCTTTACAAACATAAAACGGGCCGTGCGAGCCCTATTAAGATAAGTCGGGATAGGTAATCCCCAGTTACCTCCATCCAAATACAACTCAGCCAAATAAACTTACGCAATAATTGCGACAAGGCAGAATAACTAATGCTACGAACCAACCAAGCAACAAATCATAAAGCCACAAAGCCACGTGGTATCAAGACGAGGAATAACCAATAAATATAAACACTCACAGAGTAAAATCAAACGTATGTCCGACTACTTGGAAAAGCTTCACGCACTCTACACGGATAAGCAACTTAATTTATTGATAGAAAAAAAGCTTTCTGAGTATTCCCACTTAATTTCACGCGATACCGCACTCTTCCTAATAGCAAAAGAAAACAACTGTATTATAGAGGAGACGGTCGACTCCTCCTCACTTCACAATCAACAATCGCGTTTTTCAATAATAGGTACCATTGTAAAAATATTCCCTCCCTACGAACACACAGCTGCAGGTACTAGCGAATCGCGCACAAAAACAAAAAGTCAACGACTTTGGCTCAGTGATGAAAAGGGAGTTTTTACCCTTGTCTTGTGGAATGAAAAAACAAATCTTACTTCAGGTACCATAGGGCTTGGTGATAAGATTAAGATAGTGGGAGCATATTTTAGAGATGGCGAAGTGCATCTTAGCGCAAGTGGAAGAATAGAAAAGCTAGAGCCCGCTTCAGTTACTAGACTATCAGACCTTAATACGAACGTGACTAACGCCATTTGCGTTGAGGGATCAATAACAGAAGTCTACCCCGACTATTATTATAAGAACTCAAGAGGCGAAGAAGTGGCGATGCGTTCATTTGACATCACTGACGGCACAGTAGTAGTAAATGTTTCAGTATGGCATGACCCACAGCTAGTAGCAAAGCTCCAACCAAGTGACCGCATTAGGCTCGAAAACGTAAAATTTAGGCGCGGGGGTCTTCACGTAAATTCAAATTCCCGCCTCATCCTTCTTGAAAGAAAGGAAGCCGGGCGTATAGAGGGGGTTGTTGAAGACATATCATTGGAAAAAGACTCTTTCAGAGTAAAAATATCTGGAGAAACATATCAAGTCCCTTTTCAATTAGGTTGGAGCCTGCTCCTTGGCTTATTCCAAATCCCTCCAGACGTCTCTCCATCAACAATTCTTGACATCAAAAAGAATGACGTTATTGGAAAGAAAATTTCAATAAATCTCCAACAAAATAGAGATGGAAATAAGAAGGACTAGCGGACTTCACCTCCCAGCTCCCAATTATAAATGTGCTCTTGGCCTTCTATACAATTATCTCTAATGAGAAAAGATTTGGAGGTATTCTTTATGGGCAACACACCTGAGAAATTTCAAAAAAAGCCAGATTTTAGAATAATCCAACCGTCTTTAGATGAAACAGGAAGAACAATTTACAAGGACATAGGAGCAATGTGGAAGAATGTATCAAAAAATGGCAACGACTTTTACACTCTTAAAATAGGAAGACTAAAACTTCTGGTCTTTCCAAACACTTTGGAACAAAGCCACAAACCAAGTACAAATCCTTCTCTAGAAAAAATCATAAATGAGTCCTTTGAGATGATAGCAAAACTCCCAGTTGAAGACAAGAAGCTTGAGGGGTGCCCCCTAGAGGATAAGGCCAACGCGAAATAATATTATATCCGTGCGGAGGTAATAATATGAAAAAAGGGGAAATAAACGAGATTGAGAATATGGAAGAAGCAGAAGAAGCGGGTTTTGAGGAAGCAACCGACAAGCCAAGTTCGGCACATTCATTAGAGGATTTGCCGGGAATAGGGCCTGCAACCGCACTCAAGCTAAGAAAGGCAGGCTATACTGACTTGCAAAAAATCGCTACTTCCTCTCCATATGAACTTCACGAAGTTGCGGATATCGGAATCGACACCGCAAAGAAAGCCATTGCAGCAGCCCAAGAAAGCCTTGAAATGAGTTATGAGCGAGCAGACGAAATACTTGACAGAAGAAAAGTAGTTGGGCGGATATCAACAGGCTCCAAGGAGCTTGATGCTCTACTCGGTGGCGGTGTAGAAACACAGGCAATCACTGAAGCCTATGGTCGATTTAGTTCTGGTAAGACCCAACTTGGATTCCAACTTGCGGTGAACGTTCAGAAGCCACGAGAAAAAGGCGGTCTTGAGGGAGGCGTTTTGTTCATAGATACAGAAAGCACCTTTAGACCCGAGAGAATAAAACAGATGGCAGAGGAAGAAAATATGGATGCGTTAAGTGTCCTAAAAAACATCCATGTTGCAAGAGCCATCAATTCAGATCATCAGATAATCCTCGTTGAGAAAGCAGACGAACTCATAAAGAAACATAACATAAGGTTGTTGGTAGTTGACTCAATGACAGCGCACTTCCGCGCAGACTATATAGGACGCGGGTCACTTGGAGAACGCCAGCAGAAACTAAATAAACATATTCACATGCTACAGAAACTCGCAGATCAGTTTAACATTGCAGTTTACATAACAAACCAAGTGATGGACAATCCTGGCATACTATTTGGAGACCCAACAACACCAATAGGCGGGCACGTACTTGCCCATTCATCAACGTATCGAATATACCTACGAAAAGGAAAAGACGACAAGCGCATTGCAAGGCTTGTAGATTCTCCTTCACTTCCAGATGGGGAATGCGTCTTTAGAGTAAGTTCAAAAGGAATATGTGACTAAAACCAATCTGAAAAGCTACCTTGGCAACAACGCTTCTTTGCGCATTCATAAAACGAATATTGGAGATTGGAGAGCAGAAAACCTTAACCTAAACGCTAAGGCAGGCTACCGCCAGCTTAACAAACGAGCGGATTTTTATTGACACCTGCCTCCCACTCTTTTTTTAATTAGTACAAGTCTCTTACAACTTAATCTAGCGCCCATGTAGAAAAAATTACAAAATAATTAAAACACAATACTCTCTAAACTATACTACCATTCTATAGGTGAACATAATGGCGAATGTGATTTTAGATGTAGGCTTAATCCTAATCCTTTCTCTGCTTGGCTCACTCATTTCCCTAAGATATAATGTCCCCATAGCACTCGGGCTTCTTATCACAGGTGCAATTGTCGGTCCAAACGGACTTTCAATAATTAGTTCAAAAAACATAATCGATGTTTTTATAGAAATCGGTTCAGTTCTCCTCCTTTTTACTATAGGGGTATCTTTCTCTCTTTCGCATATCATCCAAAATTCAATAAGAGCCCTGATGGTAACTATGCTGAAAATGGGTCTAGTATTCCTAACAAGTTACTTTTTTTGCCTCCTTTTTGGCCTGTCAGTTGATAACGCCATAATCATCTCACTTATACTCTCAATAACAAGCACAGCAATTTTTTCTGGACTCGTAAAAGGCGAACACTCACATCGAAGCGAGATATCTCTACTCTACTCAGTCTTAATACTAGAAGACGTCATAGGAATTGCAATAATAGCCTTTCTCTCAAGCCTCAAGGCAGAAACATTGAAATCAGCTACAATAAATATACTCCTCCCTCTTGGAGTTTCTCTTTTATTCCTTGGGATTGTATACGCCCTTTTTGAGCGTCTGATCAAACGCGTTGTATGGTATGTGGATTCCCTAAATAATCCCGATGCATTAATACTTACCGCATTCTCAAGTGCCGCCATTCTTTCTTTCATATCCTACTCCCTCAATCTTTCTTTTGGTATAGGCGCATTTCTTGCAGGTTCTCTGGTCTCCTCAGTACCGGCTTTCAAAAAAGTGGAACATCTCCTGATCCCGTTCAACTCCCTTTTCTCATCTATGTTCTTCTTTTCAATAGGGATGCTTTTTGATTGGAAAATTCTCTTTTCATCATTTGCATTGCTTGTAATACTTAATATAATAAACATAATCTCAAAATTCAGCGGAACATTTGTTTCCACATATCTTCTTGGAAGTGATTCTCGGGGCGCAGTATTCTCGGGGCTTGCAATGCTACCTGTAGGGGAATTCTCAATTCTTATAGCTCATGTAGCCCCGAAGTCCGGATTGGATGTTGTTAGTATAACAACCACAACTGTAGTCCTGTCCTCGCTTACTTCATTCATATTATTAAAATATGAACGAGAAATTCACACTATCGTTTCTAGACATATCCCGTATTATGAACGCACAAAGCTCTCAAGCCTCTCGAAATATCTCTGCAACCTTGCTGCATACATCGAACCCGGCGGAAGGGGGTTTAACCGATTTTTGAGTGATTGCTCAAGCGTGCTTTTATACAGCGCAATCATCGGAATAATTATTGGGGCTACACTCATAATCTCAAGCTTCTTTTCAGACTCACCCATTTCCATTTCCGGCATCACTATGAAAGACTTTATATACCTCCTTGGGTTTCTTCTTTTTCTTGCACCACTTGCAAACCTAACCCGCGCTTTAAAAGACACTCTTGAAACAGTCAGTGAAGCATTTCTCCAAAATGAAATCAGTGGAACCCCACTACGAGAAAGATGCACAAGAGGCATTGTCCTATTTACCATATTATTTCTCACATCAGCATTAATACCACTTCTTTTCTCAGCAATATCACTGCCACCACTTTCCTCCTCGCTTGCAATCATACCATTTCTAATGAGCATACTCTTTTTGTGGGACGCAGCCCGAACTGCTGCCCAAATATTAAAACAAACTAGCATAAGTCCTCATCTAAAAAAATACTTTTCTACTCGCGAACAGAGAGAGAAACTAAAAAAGAAAATAATTTAAATGTGCTTTCCCTTAATCTATGCGTGTATAACCACAACATTGCGCGGACTTACTTCGTCTTTCTTCTCCTCTTCACCTATTCAAGTTGCATTTTTTCAGGCAAATTTTCAGAAGAGCTTTTAGCAAAATACATGGGCAATGGCGAGGCAAACAGCAGTACCTTGGCGTATATCAACTCTAAGGCAACGCTTATCCCCTCATCTATCTCTTCATTTATCCATGATGGAGAGCGCTTGAACCTTATTGCTAAAACAACTGAAGGAAAAGAGATCTATGTCAAGGCTCTCGTAAAAAAGTCAGGTAACACCCTACAACTTGTTTATCTATCCCTAGGGTCGCACAACAACCCCACAGTAACTCTTACGATAAGTGAATCAGTTGCAGAAAGAATATACAAATCAAAAGACGAGCAAAAGGCGCTTGCTGATGCGCTTGCAAAAGGAGAGATTGCGTTGCAATTTCACCAAGACATAGTGCGTCAGTTTATTTGGTTCTTAGCAAAAACAGTATCGTGGGTAACAAACACTCTTTCCTCATCCTGATTACGTAAATATCTACTAATATCCCGAATTCCTGATATCAACTCAAGCTTTAGGAACATCCAAGTGAGTTTCCACAGTTTAGACATCGATAACATGAGCCATTTCTAACCGTCATATGTCCACATATATTGCATGCCGGGGCATCACCCATAAGTTCTGATAACTGCTTGTTTGCTTGGCCTTCATGCGAATCTCTTATCCACTCTTTAATAGTTGTCCTACCACCCGCATATTCCAATCTCTTCTCGTCGTTCGTCGTGTTCGTGCTGTCATTTTCCTTAACAACACCTCTTACAGCTTCTTTTTCACCAGAGGTATCACGAATTTCATCCACTATTTTTGGCTTTATGTGGAGAAAATCAGTCCTTCCAAGATATTCCATCCCAAGCACTCTGAATATAAAATCTGGAACAGACGTAGCAGTTTTTATATATGGATGGTCCACAACCCCATTTGGTTCAAAGCGCGTGAAAGTGAAAGAATCAACATATTTTTGAAGAGGAACTCCGTATTGGAGACCAATTGATATAGCTATTGCAAAGCAATTCATAAGGCTTCTATATGCAGCTCCTTCCTTGTGCATATCTATGAATATTTCACCCAGCCTTCCATCCGCATATTCGCCAGTTCTTAAAAATATCTTATGCCCTCCTATAGCTGACTCAAGTGTGAACCCATGCCTCTTCTTTGGAAGCGGCTCTCTTTTTCCTCGCGGGAGCGTTTCTGCTTGTAACGCTCTTTCCTCCTCCAAACTTCCCCCTATTGAAAGCGGCTGAGAACTCTTTGAACCATCGCGATAAACGGCTATAGCTTTCAATCCCATCTTCCATGACTCAACATAAATTTTTTCTATCTCCTCAACCGTCGTTTCACGAGGCATATTTATTGTTTTTGAAATTGCGCCAGAAATAAACGGCTGAACTGCCGCCATCATTCTGACGTGTCCCATGGGCTCAATAAATCTCTTGCCGTTTCCGCACCTGTTGGCACAATCAAAAATTGGTAGGTGTTCTGGCTGCAAATAAGGAGCTCCTTCCAGCGTTTCTGTACCACCAACGTAAATTTTTGCCTCTAGTATCTGCTCTGCGCTGAGCCCTCTCTTCGCAAGCTCCTTTGGATTTATGTGTGGCGTCCAGTCATCCAGACTCCCCATCCTCTTAACATATGCTGATGCATCCTTTATCTGCTCATCAGTATATCCAAGAAGGCGAAGCGCATCTGGGTTTATGTGGGGTGCATTATCAAGAGTACGGTGCCCAAGAACATAAACTCTCATCTCATCAATCTGCTTTTTGGTGTAGCCCAAATTTGCAAGGGCCTTTTCAACAGAAGTGTTTACTATCTTAAAGTATCCCCCTCCTGCAAGTTTCTTCCATTTTACAAGTGCAAAATCAGGTTCTATCCCTGTGGTATCGCAATCCATCAAAAGCCCAATAGTCCCGGTTGGCGCTATAACTGTCGCCTGTGCGTTTCTATAACCAAACTTCTCTCCCATCTCAACAGCCTTGTCCCAGCACTTCTTTGCTTCAGAAAGAAGATACTCGGCGCACTCAGAGGAATTTATCTTCCACACGTAGCTGCGGTGTTTTCTCATAATCTCAAGCATAGCCTCTCTATTCTTTTCAAATCCCTCAAAGGGGCCAAGCTTTCCAGCTATCTCTGCTGAAGTTATGTAAGCCTGGCCGGTCAGTATTGCAGTGATCGCAGCAGCCAGCGCCCTCCCCTTTTCGCTATCATATGGCACTCCACTAATCATAAGAAGAGTCCCAAGATTTGCGTAGCCTAAACCCAGAGGTCTAAATGCATGGCTGTTTTCAGCAATCTTTTTGGTGGGGTACGAGGAGAAATCAACCAATATCTCCATGGCCGTAATAACAATGCGAATCGCATACTCGAATGATTCTATGTCCAAAATCCCCCGGTCATCTGCAAACTTTGTCAGGTTCAGACTTGCAAGATTACACGAAGAATCATCCAAAAACATATATTCGCTGCAGGGATTCGACGCATTAATCCTCCCAGAATTGGGGCAGGTGTGCCAATTGTTTATTGTTGTGTCAAACTGAATACCGGGGTCAGCGCATTCCCATGCCGCCTTTGCAATCATCCTCATAAGCTCTCTTGCATCATATTCTGCTACAACCTTTCCAGTCGTTCTCTCAGTAGTTCTCCACTTAAGCCCATTTAGATAAGCGTACATAAATTCATCAGTAACCCTTACTGAGTTATTGGAGTTCTGCCCAGAAACGGTGTGATAAGCTTCTCCATTAAAGTCAGCAGAGTATCCAGCCTTTATAAGTGCCCGCACTTTTTTTTCTTCTTTCACTTTCCAGTTTATGAAATCTAAAATTTCAGGATGATCCATATCAAGACAGACCATCTTTGCAGCTCGCCGAGTAGTTCCTCCAGACTTTGTTGCACCTGCCCCTCTATCAAGCACTTCAAGAAATGACATAAGCCCCGAAGACGTGCCTCCGCCAGCGAGCTTTTCGTTTTTTGCACGAAGCTTTGAGAAATTGGTCCCAGTTCCGGACCCATACTTAAATAACCGAGCTTCATTTTTTGCAAGCTCAAAAATAGACATTAGGTCATCTTCAACGGATTGTATAAAACAAGCTGAACACTGAGGCCGTTCATAATTAGACTCAATTTGATAAGCGCATTTCTTCTCATCATTCCACGCCCAATTTCCGCCGCCCCCCTTTATTCCATATATGTGATATAACCCACAGTTAAACCATACTGGAGAGTTAAATGCTCCCTTCTGCGTTATTAGGATATGCGCAAGCTCATCCTCAAATACGTCTGCAGACTTCTTCCCATCAAAATAACCTCTCTCCTCTCCTGCGAGGCGAATGGCATGTGCAATCCTATATACCAGCTGCCTTACCGAATTTTCACTCCCGGTTTCCGGCACTCCACTTTTTCTGAAATACTTTGAAGCAGCAATGTCAACCGCAAGCTGACTCCAGCTTTTTGGAGCTATTACGTCTTCCATCTCAAAGATTGCCTTTCCGTCAGGTTCTGTAATCCGAGCGCTTCTTTTCTCATATTCAATCTCATCAAGTGGATTGACTCCCTCCTTTGTAAAATGTCTTTCAAAAACAAGACCAGAAGACCTCTGAGTTTGCACCGTTTCTTCTTTCATAAAACCCCCTCTCATCGGTGCTAAACACTATATATTGCGCATTTTAATATTTATCAACACAATATATTGTGTTTGCATATTTTATTCATGATTACTATTTAAATATCTTTTGCAAGTCGTTTAGTGTAGCTAACACCACCCACTCAACCAACATCTATATGTTGATTGGTCCTTCCAAGCATGAACAATAATCTAAAAATTTTTGCAAGGCGCCTATCTCGGAAATCCTTTATAATAAAATCAGCACCTGCTGCTTCAAGCCTTCGTCTTCCGCAAGTTGTAAGAAGCCCGATACAAATCGCCCCCGCTCGCCTAGCAGCGATAACCCCCGCTACCGAATCCTCAAATACAATACAATCCGCGGGCTCAACACCTAGTTTTTTTGCAGCTAAAAGATAGCACTCTGGAGACGGTTTGCTATGACTAACTTTATCTCTCCCAATGATATTCATCCCCCCAATATTCATATTTTCTAACATTTTTTCCACACTTTTTCCGTGGCTTCCAGAAACCACCATCACTTTTAATCCATTAACCTTTACCCACCTCAAAAAATCCTTTACTCCTGGAATTGAGGGCAACCTGTGCAAATTCAACATACTTATAAATTTCTCCGATCTTTTTCGTACCCAGTCATCGACATCTCCATCTATTCTGTGCTTCTTGAAAATCTCACGCATTATACTTGGAGAACCAATACCTGCATATCTTTTCCTCCATTCGTTTTTACTTATATGTAATCCAAAGCGTTTCAATATGTAGTTGAATGACCTCCGGTGCAAATCCTCCGAATCCGCAATGACACCATCCATATCCAGAAGAACAGCTGCAAATCGCCTTCTTAGCCGCTTACTTAAAAACTCATCTAACGCGTTTCTCTTTCCAACCCAACCAACCTCCCTTAGAATTTTCATTGCACTCTCCTTTTTAGAGAGCCCTACAAATGGGTTTTTAGCTTCACCAACTATTTTTGTATCTTCAAAGTTTCTTTTTTTACTCCCTTCCTCACGTTGTATGCAGGAGAACTCTAAAGTATGGCCGCCCCTCCCCATCCTTATTCCGACCCCTTCTCTTTTCAATAAAGATTTTGCTTTATACTTTGTTTTTCCCAATTCATAATGCCTCATTTTCGTATCATTGTAGTAATCTCTTACTAATCCACTCCTTTCACTATTATTTCTGTTGCTAACTCCTCTCTCCCCCTCTTTTTTGAAGTGCTGTTTTACCTCGCTTTTCATTTTCACTCCTGTAGTATTACTGCTCTTCTTTCCTACACAGTCAGTCGTAGTAAAGAAGCGCTTAGCCGCCACCTTAACAAATTCTGCGTTGACGGACCCGCTTCGTTTTGTTACCTCCCCCTGGAAGTAGTCATCGCCACTTCCCAAGATTACCCGTGAAACATTCTCTTTCTGCTCCACACCATTTTCATCTTTTAGCAACATATACTCACGTTCTTTTTTGATATCCCCAAAACATCCATCAACCATAGGAAGAAGATGTAAAAACGAGGACCCTATTCCATAATGCGTGTTACTTTTTTCATATTTCCATTTATTAGCCTCTGCAAATTTCCAAGCAACTACGTCATCTGCATGAAAAGGAAGGTCAGGAATGCTAGCGTGGAGCTTGTTTTTCATGAGGTATTCATTTTGAAGGGTTAGCTCGTGAGCAGAATAAGCCAACCCTTTCAAGATTATACCTTTTTCCATCGAAATTTTATGCCGAGGTATCTCATCTTCAAACCTGGCAATTTGGAGCTGACTGATTTTTATCCTTGAAGTTGAAGCTATCCCAAAAGAGAAACACACACCTGCAAGCTTTCTTCCCTCTATTACATTTGCTTTGGTTATGTCCAGTTCAGAAAGTGCGCGCTCATACATAAACGTTATTGTTGAGTCCCGGTCTACATACATCGTTTCAGCAGTCCCCCAGACCACCTCTCCCTTTCTTCTCAAAAAACCAAATCCTCCATCTAAATATATCTGCCACCCCCACCCATCTAAATTTTCTGCATAATCGCCTATTCTAACTATCCATTTCTGTCCATCAGATGCTTTCTTAAATTCGAGACCGTCTCCATATACAGCTTTTGCTATATCTCCTATATTCACTTTTCCTTTTTCACAAATAACTAATACAGTTTCGATTTGCTTAACGTTTCCGGCTTCGTCTCTTAACGCTCTTTCAAAATAAGCCCTAATTGCTCGGTGCATCCTCTCTTTTGGGCAGAGATTAACAACTCTTGCAACGGGGCTTCTATTATGTTCACGATTCTTCCTGTCGGATAACGTTGTACTAAACATTTTTTCCTCCCCCCATCATTCAATCAACCTAAAAGCACAGAGCAAGCAAAAGTCTTGAAAAGGAACAATTAAAAATAAAACTGATAAAGACCCATCCCGTTCTCAAAAGATCAACTTACGGCTCTTTGATTCTTATACTTTTTATAAGGAAATCTAAATTCAAAACCACAAAAAGTGCACCTATATGTCATTGAGTGGAATCTTGGAACAAATCCGACCCTAACACTATATCCGGGAATAAATGGCGCGTTACATCTCTTACAAAAGCGCAGTTTGTCCAATCTCTTAAACCTCACTCTATACTTTTCAGAAAGCCTTCTAGCCATTCGGATGTACTTCCTTGCCCTCTCAAGATTTTTTCTTGCTGCTTTTTCAGCAAGACCCAGAAGTATTCCGACCCTCTCCCTCACTATTTCGGCTATCTCCTGTTCTCTTCCCTTCCTCATAACTCTTCTAAACAATACTAACTATTAAAAACCAATCTCAACTTAGTGCGCACTAAAAGAAAAAGGTGGGCCAGGAGAGATTCGAACTCTCGACCTACAGCTTGCCTAGGACACCTCTGTGCTAGAACGCGCCATATAAGACTGCCGCTCTAACCAGCTGAGCTACTGGCCCACTTATATTTACTCAAAATAATTTATAAATCATACAAAGGCATAAGCAAAATCCCAACAATATTCAAAACTGCAAATCAAAACCGACTCCTATTTTAAGAATAAAGTCTACAATATGCAACATGGATCTTGGAAGAGGTCTTCGCATAGCTATTGCAAAAATAACAGGTTCTGCGATAGTGGATGAAAAAACACTAAAAGAAATGATACGAGACCTCCAACGGACTCTAATAGCAAACGACGTTGAAGTAAGGTTGGTCTTTGAACTATCGCAGCGCATTGAAAAGCGTGCTCTTGACACATCAAAATTAGCCGGGCTCTCCCATAAAGAGCATATAGTCAAAGTGGTTTATGATGAGCTTGCAAACATGCTTGGTGAGAGCTACTCCCCCCAACTTAAAAAGCAAAAAATTCTTTTACTTGGCTTATATGGAAGCGGAAAAACCACAACGGCAGCAAAACTTGCAAATTACTTTAAAAAGAGGGGGCTATCCTGTGCACTCATATGCGCAGACACTGAAAGACCAGCTGCACACGAACAACTCCAGCAACTATCTGCAAAAATCGGGGCCGTTTTCTATGGTAAAAAAGGAGAGCAAAACTCAACAAAAATAGTGACGGACGCACTTGAGATTGCAAAGGAAGACGTCTTAATACTTGACTCAGCAGGAAGAAGCGCGTTTGACGAAGAACTCGTGGCCGAACTCAAACAACTTAACGATATCTTCAAGCCAGATGAAAAATTCTTAGTCCTATCTGCTGATATTGGACAACTGGCTGGAAGGCAAGCTCGCCAGTTTAACGAAGCAATCGGACTTACGGGAGTAATAATAAGCAGACTTGACGGAAGCGGAAAGGGAGGCGGAGCCTTGTCCGCAGTCTCAAACAGCGGATCCAAAGTCGCGTTTATAGGAACTGGAGAGAAAATAGACGACTTAGAGGAATACAACTCAAAAAAATTTGTCGGAAGACTTTTAGGATTTCCAGATATTGAAACTCTCTTGGTAAAAGTAAGTAAAATTGCGCAAGAAGAGAAAATAAGTAGAGAGGCTTTAACCTCCGACAAATTTACTATACATTTGTTTTATGAGCAGCTAAAGGCTGCAAAAAAGCTTGGTCCTCTCCAAAGCGTTTTTTCACTACTTGGGGCAGTAGACATACCCAAATCCGTTATTGAGCAGTCAGAAGAGAAACTAAAAAAATACGAATCAATCATAAATTCAATGACAAAAGAAGAGCGAGAAAACGCCGGCCTGCTGAAGCAAAAAGGGCGGATAACAAGAATAGCTCGCGGCTCTGGCGTGTCCGAAAGCGACATCCGCGAATTTCTTCACCAATTCGAGCAGGTAGAAAAACTGTTTACAGATTTTAAGAAAAATCGCGGAATTAGGCGAAAAATAGAAAAACTACTACGTGGGGGTTCTATACCAAAAAATCTGGTAACGTAACTACTTCTTTGTCAATGCAAGTTCTTTTTCAATAAGCTCATTTAAAATTTCCTTTGGTATAAATCTTCTCCTTCCAATCTTCTCATAGGGTATTCGTTTTCTGTCAAGTCTCCTTTCAAAAGCGTTTCTTCTTATCTTAACCCCAGCTTCTTGGAGTTTTGCAACGGCTTCTCCTACGTCATAATAATTACTGTTAATGTGAGTAAGCCCCTCAATGGCGCTCTTGGGCACCCACCTCGTTTTCCCGATTTTTAGTGAAGGAATTCTTCCTTTCTCAATCCTCCCAATAAACGCCCTAAAGTTGATATCTTCCGTTTTTGCGACTTCGTTGAAAGCTTCTTTTACGGTATAATACTCCTTCGTTATTGAAATTAGATCCTTTATGATAGGTCGCGGAATTAACCTTCTGCTTCCAACTTTTACTGATGGTAACGTCCTTCTCTCAACCCTCCCCCCAAATGCCCGGAATGATAAGTTGATTCCCCCGGCCTTAAGCTCTTCATAAGCTTCTTGGATGGGTAGCAGCCCTATACTCCTAAGCTTCTCCCTCTCAAGCTTTTTTTGTTTATAAAGCTGATTTGCTTCTCGAACCATCTGTTCGATTGTTGCACTAAGGTTTTTCTCTACAGTCTTTCTCTTTGCTTCTATCTCTTTTATATTAAGGTTCTTTATTCTATATATAATCGGGTCAGCAATTTTCTTCTCAATAACAAGCTTCTTTCCTCGAGGCATATATTCACCCTTTCTATCCCTCTTCATATACTTTATGAGTTCATTGGTTTATATTCCTTTACCTTTTTTCCCACCTGCTTTTTTGCGGCTTTACTTTATAAACAATCTATTTAAAGAATCTTTATAATTCTTCCTATGCTCAGCACTCAGCTTATCCTTCCAAAAATGTCAAAGTAAGGTGTAAATATGCAAGACATATACGGTGCCCAATCGGTAAAACTTTGTGAATTATGCAGTAAAGTTATATCAACCAAACCAACATCCCTAACTAAGGACTGCCTTCTCTGTGGTGGAGCGTTTGACTTAATTCCTCAACTTATCTTAAATGCGACATCAAAACTAACAGGAATAGAATGGAATTCTTTTTCAACCAGTTGTAAAGTCCCTAAACAGATTCTTATAAAACAAGAGCAACTTTGGCTCATCAATGGGCTCGAATCCTCCAATCACATAAAAAATATAATAAACAGAAAAACAGCAAACGACATATCCAAACTAACAGGCAAGAAGCGGAACCAAATAAATCCCGACATTCTCTTTGTTTTTGACTTTTGTAATCGGGAGTGTAAGGCTCTAATCCAGCCAATATTTATTTTTGGTCACTATAAAAAGCATTCCCGTGAGCTTTCACAAAGCGTCTGGCATTGCAAAAAATGCTACAACAAATCACGAGGCAGCTCCATCGACTGCAAGAGATGCGGGGGAAGAGGAGTAATGTACGAATCGGTTGAGGGAATAATAAGCCAACATCTTATACCAATATTCGAATGTACCAAAACAGCATTTCATTCTTCAGGAAGAGAAGACGTCGATGTCATAATGCGCGGAGGAGGCCGTCCATTTGCAATTGAACTTCAGACTCCAAGGAAGAGAACAGCAGATTTGAAAGAAATTGAAAAGAAAATAAACAAAGACACCCGGCTCAAAGTTTCAGGTCTCTGTTTCGTCTCTCCTTACTTTGTAAAAGTGCTTTGCAACTCTCATTTTGATAAGGAATATGCCGCAGTTGTCTCTGTTGAGGGAGGAGCCACGGATGCAGACGCAAAAAAAGTTTTTTCACTATCCGGAAAGATAATTTCACAAAAGACGCCAACAAGGGTTCTCCACAGAAGGGCTGATCTTGAGCGAAAGAGAAAAATATGGGTCCTCTCTTCTTTCCGTCGAGGGAATAATCTGAATATTAGGATACGCGCGCAAGCAGGTACTTATATAAAAGAGCTTATAAGCTCCGATTCATCCCGTACCGTCCCAAGCGTATCAGAAATACTTTCTAAGAAAGCATGGATTGAAAAACTGGATGTAATAAAAATACACGACCAATTTTTAAGGGGCGTGAGGAAAAGATAATTATGGATTACACTTTTTTGCGTGTTGGCTTTGCAGTCATTGGAGTTGGGGTCTTATCATATTTTGATGTTTTTAACAACAAGAACATCCCAGAGCATCTGCTCTACCTATTCCTCATTTTGTCTTTCATACTTTTTGCTTTATCTCCACCAGAAGAACCCCTAATTTCGAGCCTTTCAATATTATTGGTTTTCGCAATAGGGTTTTTTGCTTATCGGGCAGGTCATATAGGTGGAGCCGACGTTTTGGCTCTCACATCACTCTCTCTTCTTCTTCCAGAAAATCCGCACATCTTCTCATCTTCCTCGGAATATTTCTCAATCCTTCCCTTCATCGTTCCCGTGCTTTACTATTCCGTAATACTTTTTTCAGCATATAATTTGGTAGCAAATCTACCAAAATCCATAATGGCAATCCTTGAAGGAAAAGTAAAAATAAACACTCTAAAGACCGTCTGGGCATTTTTTCTTCTTGCAGCCTTTGCCATCTTCCTCTACTTCTCATTCGGGCGCTTTCTTACAACTTATCTACTTTCCATTACAATCATGTTTATTTCAGCTGTATTCCTTGCTCTTTTCGGAGATTTTCTCCGCGCATCATCAGTAACTTATCTACCAGCAAAAAAGATAGAACAAGAGGATGTTCTTGCACTTGAATTTATGGATAAGGAACTCATAAAAAAATACAACCTCCGTCGATTGGTCGGAAAGAAAGAACTTGCGCAGTTGAGAAAGTTGCCTATAAAGAAATTTGCGGTATATACCGGCATGGTCCCCTTCCTCCCTTTTTTGTTTTTTGGTCTTATTTTTGCTCTACTTTTTGGAGATGCCTTTCTTATTCCATTCGCATAAGAACAAGGGTTCAGAAAATGATTGAAATTGATGGTTCTATTGGAGAGGGTGGCGGTCAGATATTGAGAACATCCCTCTCTCTTTCAGCCATTCTGGGAGTCCCAGTTTCAATTAAAAACATCCGCGCAAACAGACCAAAACCAGGCCTCTCATACCAACATCTTGAGGTCGCGAGGGCAATTAAAGAAATTTGCAATGGACATTGTAGCGAGGCATTTCTCGGAAGTACGTCAATATCGTTTTTTCCAGGTCAGATAAAAGGTGGGGAGTATTCCTTCAAAATAAAGACAGCTGGAAGCGCAATCCTTCTCACTCAAGCAATTCTCCCCCTCCTTTTGCATGGAGAAGAAAAAAGTCACGTTGTAATCCATGGAGGGACACACGTACCTTTTTCTCCAACAGCCGACTACTTTGCAGAAGTTTTTCTACCAGCAATAAAAAAATTTGGGGTCAGGGCATCCGTAAACATAAACCGATTTGGCTTTTATCCGAAAGGCATGGGAGAGATGACTCTTGACGTCGAGCCGCTGAAGGCTCTAAGTAGTTCTGAATTCACTTCCCCTCCCTCTCTACGGCCACACGCAGTAATAGCGACTTCCAGCTTGTTCAGCAAAATAGCCGAAGAAGAGAAGCAAGAATTAGTCAATACTTTAGAACTTCAAGACGTGGATATAAAATGCCAAAACACGGCATCATCAGGAAACGCTATCACTATCTTTGCAGAGAGTGTTGGTTCGTGTGCTGTTTTTGAAAAGGGAAAGAGCCCCTCCTCATTAGTAAAGAGAGTCTCTTCGGAATTCTTATACTCATCTAAGTTTGGATTGGATAAATATCTAACCGACCAGATTCTCTTATATTGTGCCATCGCAAAGGGCAAGTCCGTACTTCTTACACCTCCACTTACCAACCACACAAAAACAAACATCCAAATAATCTCAAAATTTATTCAAAGCGCAAAGTTTATAGTGGACAAAAAATCAAATCTACTAATAGTGAAGATATGAAATTAACGCTACTCGATCCTTCAGCAACAATGCTTACTATATTATTTGGAGTGACAATATTATATTCTGCCGGCTTGAATTATCTACTCCTGATGCTCGTTTTCTTTGTCCTCGGAATTTTGGTTACAAAATATGAACACAAGGAAAAGAAGAGACTTGGGATATATGAACATGAGCGAAGTTGGGAAAACGTTCTTGCAAATGGAACGGTCCCCGTCATCTCGGCAATCTATTCCAGCTCACTCGGTCCATCCGCATACATATGTTCTATTGCTGCAATAACTGCTGACAAATTTGCTTCTGAACTTGGCGTGCTTTCGGAGGAACCCTACTCACTTAGGACGCTAAAAAAAGTAAAGAAAGGCACCAGTGGAGCAATAAGTCCTTTTGGCACACTTATGTCATTTGATGGGGCGCTTCTAGTAGCACTATCCTCTTATCTACTTTTTCCAGGTATTAACTTTTGGAAAGTTCTTATAATTTCACTGATAGGTTTTATGGGTTCCTTCATCGATACACTTCTTGGAGTATTTGAGGAGGACGGAATAGGGACCAAATCAACAACCAATTTCATATGTTCTCTGACAGGAGCATTGATTGGATATCTCGTTTTAGGATATTAAAAGTAACAGCTTTCCAGAGAGGCAAATACTCGCTCAAATCGGCTCAAATTGGTTTTCCAGCCTCATCCAATAACAACGATGCAACTTATACAAACTCTTGTCTTCTCCTCGCCGTCTATCTCTTATTTATGGGTTTTATGCTTCTCTGAGAAAGAGGCCAGCGCGAGCACTTATCTGACGCGCTGGCAAGGCGACCAGTTCTTTCCTTTGCAAGAAAAGACGCATAAAATCTATAATCTTAATCAGCGCTCATATTTAAATTTTTTGGTTATAAACAATTTCAGCCGTCCTTCGTCATCTACCAAAATTTCGTGGTGTTCATGGATGAGCATGAATTAAAAGAGAGAATAAACGTACTCCTTAAAGAGAAAGCCACTCTAAGTCGCATTATAAAAAAAATTACACATAAAATTTCAGAGCAGACTCAGCTGTCTGCCCAACTCAAAAAACTTTTTGAGGGAAAGGAAAATATTCCACCAACAAAGCACCTCTACCGAATTCGCAATCAAATAGAATTCAAAATCTCAACCGAAGCATATACTCCTAAAATTGAACGTGCGCTGATATCTGAACTAAATGCAGTAGACCGCGCTATTTCAGAGTCAAAAAGAATCGAATGGATAAAAAGAAAGCACAATCAACTTCTTCAT
Source organism: Candidatus Anstonellales archaeon (assembly GCA_038869735.1). NCBI lineage: Archaea > Nanobdellati > Microcaldota > Candidatus Micrarchaeia > Candidatus Anstonellales > Candidatus Anstonellales archaeon. Next base: position 41,555 of record JAWCQO010000002.1, read on the forward strand.
AACATTGAAGATGCAATAAAGAAAAAAAGAGCTGCAGAAGATAAGCTCTCATCAATAAAAGAGGAAATACATAGCTTAATCCTACAGCTTCAAAAAAGCCGAAGTAAAATAAGTAAAAATAAAACCACACAGAGAGATTCAAAAGGCAAGCGTGCAAAATTTCCCCCCCATCAAGAATTTAGTGTCTCCCTTGGAGACATCTGTGTAATCGAACATAAATCAGAATTTCCAACTGCTCAAACCAAAACATCCGACATATCCTAAGTGCGCAAGAAGAGTTGAAAAAGAGTTGAAAATATGGTAGTACAAAATGTAGCAGAAAAAAGCGATATTCTCCCAGTTATAAGAAAAGCAACCGCCGCGCTTCTTTCCATGCTTATATTTTTAGAGCTTCCCGTTATCCTTGTTTTTTTCTGCACAAAAGAAGTTTTGCTTGATGAAAACTTTTATCTAAAGGAGCTCTCTACCAGAAATATCTATAGTCTCTCAAAGGAATGGGTATCCGGCGTAGCACCAACCCCTTACAACTATCTTGTCTCTTCACTTACACCTACTTATCTTGAATCCCAATCCAAAATCCTCCTTAGAAATTTCTTTTCATATCTTAAAAAAGAGAAAAACAGTCTTGAACTCATAATAGAGCTTCCAACTCCCAACTCATTTGACGTAGATCGATTTGGAGATGGTATCAAAACCCAAATCCCCCCAGGACTCGTTCCAGATAAAATAAACCTTTCAGATATTTTATTCTCCGACTACCAAACCAGAACTGCTTTAGAGCAAGTCCGGTCTAATATAGAAATACTAAATCTCTCAATCTTCATAGGAGGCGGATTTATTTTTGTCCAAACTATCCTTATTACTCTCCTAGAATTTGACTTCAAGAAAGCAGCAAGAAAAGTTGGGATTGCTCTAACCGCATCGTCAGCTTCAACGACTTTTCTATCTCTAATCATGTACTTCCTTTTTCCGCAGGTGATCTACGGTTTGTTTCCGGAACAGTACACCAACATACCTCTCTATTCTTCTCTAATCCTCATAGCCGGAGACATAATAGCAGAAATCTCTTCTCGCATCTTTCTTATCTCACTCTTCATCCTCCTACTTTCTGCAGCCCTTCTTGCTCTAAGCAGAAAGGCAGAAAACCAACCTGAAGCTCAAAAGAAAATGTTAAGAACATAAGACGCGGATTGAATTCCGATGCAAATAGAAAACAAGAAAACTATACCTAACTCTGAACACAGCCAAAACAAAAAAGCCAGCGCAATATTAATTGAAGTTGATTACGTGGTTAAGGAAGGGGCACCAATAGTCCGCCTGCTTCTCAAAGGAAGAAGATTTTTTCGCTTATATGACCCTAACTTTGAGCCCTACTTTTACCTAGACGCTCCGCAGTCAGAAATACCTGAAATAATGAAACTACACGTACAATCACAGGGGCTTGAAGCAAGAGTTGTGAGGGTCGAAGAATGTAAGGTCAACCTGTACGGAAAAGAAAAACGTCTTTTGAAGGTATTTTGCAATCTTCCACGGGCAGTTCCTATCCTGCGCGAGCGACTTAAATCCTACCCATCATATGAATACAACATACCCTATGCGAAAAGATATCTTATAGATAAAGGGTTGTCTTATTTCGCTCGTATCTATTACCTACGAAAGAAAAATGAAATTGTCAAAATCATAAAATCTAAAGATGACGAAGGATTCAAACTAAACACGCTTGCGTTTGATATTGAAACCTATAATCCACAAGGAAACCCCCGACCAAAAAATGACCCTATCATAATGATTAGCTACGCCACGCGCAATAAAGCTCGTGTACTTACTTTCAAGAAAATCGACTCTGATTTTGTTGAAGTAAAAAAATCAGAAGAGGAAGTAATCTCCTCTTTTTGCAAAATTTTAGACCAAGAGGATATCGAACTTCTCGTAGGCTACAACTCCTCTGTGTTTGACATCCCCTACCTAGCCGAGCGTTCAAGGGAGCTTGGCATTGAACTTGCACTTGGCAGAGATAAATCTTCCTATAAAAGGCGCGTCTTTGGAATGCGCACGCTTGCAAAAATAAGCGGTAGAATTCACCTTGACCTTTATCATATAATACGCTTCATGGGCATCATAGGCGCTCTCAGGCTACCTAAATATTCGCTTGAGGACGCATATCGCGAAATCACAGGAAGAGAAAGCCGGACAAAAAGCCTTGTTAAGAAACTTGACATCTACCGTCTCTGGGACGGGAGTGAAAAGGACAGAGAACTTCTAGCCGAATACTCAAAGAACGATGCATTGGAAACCCTTGAACTAGCTGAAAAACTTCTTCCTATGCAAATAGAAATGAGCAAGATAACCAAACTTTCTCTTTTTGAAGTTGTAAGCTCCACTGCCGGTCAGCTTGTTGAGTCTCTCCTTATGTACCGGTCAGCTAAGCATAACGCAATAATTCCCGATAAACCAAGTCAGGAATCAGCAAAAAAGAGAGAGCAAAATCCGATTCAGGGTGCATTTGTAAAGATTCCAACGCCAGGGATATATGAGAATATCGCAGTTTTTGATTTTCGCGGCCTCTACCCTTCAATCATCTGCTCCCACAACATAGACCCATTTACTCTTCTTCCTCCCCACTCGTCTGAAGATGCATACATGTCCCCTCTTGGACACAAATTCTCAAAGAAGAAAAAGGGACTAATCCCGCAAGTGCTCGAAGAAATAATAAATATGCGGGTAGAAATTAAACAAAAGCTTAAATCCCTCCGCCCAAACACAGATAGCTACCATTACCTATTTGCAAAATCACAAGCACTAAAAATACTTGCTAACTCCTACTATGGTTATCTTGCATATGCCAAAAGTCGTTGGTATTCACGAGAGTGTGCAGAGTCAGTAACAGCGTGGGGCAGACAGTACATCCAAGAAACCATAAAAAAGGCACAAGATGCCGGCTTTGATGTCCTTTATGGCGACACAGATTCCATATTCCTGCTTCTTGGAAAAAAATCCAAAAAGGACGCCCTCGAGTTCATGGACAAAATAAATAAATCACTACCCGGCAATATGGAGCTTGAACTTGAAGGTTTTTTTCCACGCGGTTTGTTCGTAACAAAAAAAGTTTCAAAAGACGCCAGGGGCGCAAAGAAGAAATACGCCCTCATAGACGAACAGGGCAGAATCAAAATACGCGGCTTTGAACTAGTAAGGCGTGACTGGTCAAAAATAGCAAAGGATACTCAAAAGGCCGTGCTCTCAGCAATTTTGATGGATGGAAGCAAAGAAAAAGCTGTCAAGATAGTTAGGGACACCATAGATCGCCTTTACCAGGGAAAAGTGCCGATAGAGGAACTAATAATATTTACTCAGCTACAAAAAGACCCCGCCAGCTACGAGGTAATCTCTCCTGAACTTGCCGCCGCACGAAAGGCAATCGAGCAAGGAATAAAGCTTGAAAAGGGCAGCGTAATCGGATATGTAATAACAAAACACGGCTCCTCAATTTCAGATAAGGCAAAGCTTGCAGAATTTGCAAGAGATTACGACGCCAATTATTACATAACGCGCCAGATTCTTCCGGCAGTTATGAAAATACTTGCAGAGCTTGGATATACTGATGACGATTTAAAGTTTAAAGGAAATCAGAGCTCACTAACAGGCTTTCTGTCTTAGCTTATCCAAAAGAAATTGGCAGTGGCAGGACATAGCCTGCCTTCAGTTTCGAAACCCTATCTTTAGGATTTCTAAGGCAACATCTGACTTGCGCAGCCGAAAATTGGCTTTGCACTCCATGCACCACACGAGCCGTTTCATCTCGTCTTGCAAGTCTCGCTTTCCCTCATCCTCATCCTTGCAAAACGGTTATTCGTTTCTGTTCCCGCTCCTACCTTAAGTAGGGGTGCACTATAAATTGGAGTGGGCAGAACTTCCTCACTTCCTTGTCCGTTAGGACTCGGCAGCGTTAGTTGCCCGCCTGCCACTGCGAAGGAATTATCTTCTTTGTTATATAAAAATATGCGCCCCTATGGAGATTCGAACTCCAATCACCGGCTCCGGAGGCCGGCATTCTCTCCGTTGAACTATAGGGGCATGTGAAAAATGGCACTAAGAATGAAACAGACACTCCCTAAAAAGTCTATTCCATAATCCCAAATGTTCTTTTTCTTGAGAAAAGCTCCGTCAATATTTCATAAGCTCGTGCCGAGTCCTTTGTTTTTAGAACAAGAATAAATTCAGTGTAAGTTGAAATGGTTTCCTTTATGCTTATCCCGTGCCAAGCAAGGGCACGCGTAATAAGTGAAAAAAACCCAACAGAATCCACGAGCGATTTCGGAAACCTTATAGAGAGAAAGGAAAGTCCGCTTGCCTTTGAAAGAAGTCTTTCGCCTCTCATTCTCTCTTCAATTAAGTGAGCGTATTTCTCAGCAGAAACAATTGATATTTCATAATTTCCATAGCTTATATTAAGAACGTCACCACTTTCAGTGTCAACTATCTCAAAAAGAGAATTTGCCTTTTTTACTGCTCTAGGGTCTTTTCTGTAATTGAACTCACATAAGCTTCCTTTGACAGTTATTTCACACCCAGAAAAATCTATAATATTAGCTTTTTTCCCTTCGCGCCTCCTTTTGACCCTTCTCAGAGCCATCATAATTGCAGGAATCGATGCCTCTCCACCGACCTCTCTCTCCACTCTCTTTTGAAGATAGTAAGCAAGCTTGGTGTAGTTAATCAATCCCTTATCCAGCGCATCATCTATAAATGGTTCTTCCTCAATAATTTTCTTTACAACGATTGGCACTCTGGACATCAACTTCACCTAACAAAACCTATTATTTTTGTTATTTTTTAAACATTACGTTTAATTACTAAAACATAGAAATTCATACATGAAAGCTTTAATCTTAGACTCAACTCTCCGCGAGGGAATACAAGCACCGGGAATTTCTTTTACTCCGGAGCAGGCACTTAGGCTTGCGTCTGAACTTGACACGTTAGGTGTGGATTTTATAGAATTAGCACCTCTTGTCTCACAAAACACGAGAGAAATGTCCAAAAGAATCATAGATTCAAAACCCAGAGCAAAAATCATCCTACACGCAAGGGCCACTAAGCAGGATATAGACGCTCTTCTTTCATTAGACCCTGAATGGATAGCTACTTACATGTCTGTTTCTGATATCCATCTTGAAAAAAAGCTCAAGATCAACAGGGAAACTGCTAAGCAAAGAGCAGTTGAGGCTATAGAATATGCAAAATCCCATGGACTCCATGTTAGGTTTACCTGTGAAGATGCAACAAGGGCAGATAAAAGCTACCTTATAGAGATGGTGAACCAAGCCGAGAACCTTGGAACAGAAAGAGTAGCTATACCAGATACAGTGGGAATAGCAACTCCGCGTTCTTTCTATAACCTAATAAGAGATTTATCTTGTGCGGCCCCTAAAATAGAATTTGATGTCCATTGCCACAACGATTTTGGACTTGCACTTGCAAATTCCATTGCAGGATTAGAAGCCGGAGCATCTTGTGTCCATGCGACCATAAATGGAATAGGTGAAAGGGCCGGTATCACAAAACTTGCTGAAATTGCTATGGTTCTAAACGTTATCAATAAAGAGAGAGAAGACTTGAAGATAGAGCGACTTCCTGTGCTCTCTTCTCTTCTCTCCGACTTTACACACATTCAATGTGACCCCTTTACTCCAATAGTAGGAGAAAACGTATTTCGCCACAAAGGCGGCACGCATATACTTGGAGTTTTGAACTCAAACGGAGTTGCATATGAACCCTTTTCTCCCACTTCGCTAAACAGAAAACGCAAGATAGTGGTTGGCGAATTCTCAGGCAGAACTTTGTTGCGTTATCTTTCCAGTGAACTTGGCCTTGGACTTACAGAGCAACAAATAGAAAAAACAATATCTCGCTTGAAAGAGAAAGAGGGAGACCTATTCGAGTTTGAGTTTTAGGGTTTTAATATGGAAAACAAAATTAGTGTATTTATAGGCGTAGTGTCAGAAGAAAAGGTAAAAACAATCGAAGTTGTAAAGAAGCTCCTCGAGATTCCCGGCGTCCAGAAAATATGGGAACTGACCGGCTCTTTTGATTTGCTTGTCTTTGCGACTTCTACCTCCATCTCTGATCTAAATTCAGTGGTAGAATCTATTCGCGCATGCCCAGGAATAAAAAGCGAGACTACATTCCTCATTCTTGATTCGCATTCCAGGTAGTTTCAAATGAGTGGAGAAACGCTTACTCAAAAAATCCTTTCAAAAAAAGCCGGAAGAAAACTTTCGGAAGGAGAGTTGGCAGTAGTAACTTTCGATTATCTGCTTACTCATGACACTACTTCTACATGGGCAATAGACGCTTTTGAGTCATTTTCTGACAAAGTGTTTGACCCGTCAAAGATTTTTATATTCTTTGACCATGCATATCCTGCCCCAAATACTCAGGTTGCTGCCATGCACTCAAAAATCATGGCGTTTGCAAAAAAGCACTCTATCCCTGTCTTTGCGCAGGGCGTTTGTCATCAAGTTATGGCTGAATTTTTTACATACCCAAACACATTTCTCGTAGGTGCCGACAGCCACACTCCAACAGGGGGTGGCCTCGGCTGCCTTGCTGTTGGTTTCGGTTCAACAGATGCCGCAGTGGCAATGGCAACAGGAAAAATATGGGTTCGCGTACCACAAACTCTTCTTATTAATCTTGAAGGAGAGCTTTTAGCTGGTTCATATCCCAAAGACGTTATCCTCACAATAGCAAAGGAGCTATCAAGCGAAGGAGCAAACTACAAAGTCGTTGAATTTGGCGGTAGTTCAATAAGCAATTTTGATGTTCCATCGCGCCTTACGCTATGCAATATGTGCGCTGAGATAGGTGCAAAAAGCGCCATCGTCCCTGCAGACAAACAAACAGAAGCCTATTTGCGTTCCCAGAAGCGCTTTAAGCCTTTTTTACACATGAGATCAGACAAAGATGCGGATTTTTCAGACACACTGACTTTTGATATCTCAAAAGTAGAGCCAACAGTTGCGTGCCCTCCAGATATAAACTTTGGTGTTCCGGTAGGTGAGGTAGAAGGCACACCAATAACACAGGTCTTCATCGGCTCATGTACAAATTGCAGAATTGAAGACCTTGAAGTAGCTTATAAGATACTAAAAGGACAAAAGATACACAAAGAGCTAAAACTCATAATAACCCCATCAAGCCGTTATGTTCTTGAGGAAGCTTCCAGAAGAGGATATCTCAACGAGTTTTTGAGGATAGGTGCAACAATAACTCCTCCAGGTTGCGGTTCATGTCTTGGAAGGCATATGGGCGTACTATCCGACAACGACGTATGTTTGAGCACCAGCAATAGAAACTTCACAGGCAGAATGGGATCTCCAAAGGCAAAAATATACCTTTCCTCACCGGCAACCGCAGCAGCAAGCGCAATTGAAGGAAAGATAGCTGACCCAAGAAAATATCTGTCATAGGTGATAAATATTTCAAGAGCCTGGAAATTCGACGACAACATAAACACAGATTTGATTACTCCAGGTAGATACAATCTCGTATCAACTCGCTCGGAGCTTGGAAAAATAGCATTTATTGAATACAGGCCCGAATTTTCAGCACAAGTAAAAAAAGGGGATTTCATAGTTGCGGGACGAAACTTTGGCTGCGGCTCATCTCGCGAAAGCGCAGTCTATGCCATCATCGAATCCGGAATTCAAGCCGTGATTGCTAAATCCTATGCACGAATATTTTACCGCAACGCAATAAACAATGGACTTCTTTTAATTATTGGAACTTCAACTTTCATAGACTCAACGAAAGACGGCGACGAACTTATCTTAGACGGCAAAAAACTAAGAAACTTGACAAGACACACCGAATTAGAAATTACTATCCCACCTCTAATGGAAAAAATACGAAAATATGGAGGTATAATTGAGTTCTTAAAGAAGAACAAAATTGATGATTTGGAGCGAGACTAATTATGGTTGGAAAAAGAATACTCTACATAAATGGAGACGGTATAGGCCCAGAATTAGTTACCTATGCCCGCAGAATAGTTGATATGCTCGTTAGTGTTGATTGGGTTGAAGGTGAAGCTGGATATTCTACTTTTAAAAAATATGGAGACCCTTTACCCCCCCACACCGTACAAGCCGCCCAGGAATGCGATGCAATTCTTTTTTGTGCCGTGACTACCCCCCCACACATACCCAACTATAAAAGTGCTATCGTCACATTAAGAAAAGAGCTGGACTTATACGCAAACCTACGTCCTTTTTTTTCACTGCCCAATGTTCCATGTATACGCCCTGACTTACGCTTTGCAATAGTAAGGGAAAATACTGAAGGTTTCTACAGTGGCATTGAGGAAGGAGACGATGAAAAGGCAACATCACTACGCATAATAACAAAAAAAGGTAGCGAACGGATAATTAGATTTGCATTCGAATACGCAAAAAAAGAAGGGTTTTCAAAAGTTACATTGCTTCACAAAGCATCAATATTCAGAAAAACAGATGGACTATTTCTATCTTGTGGAAATAAAATTGCAGAAGAATACAAAGACAGACTTGACTTTGAAGATGCCCTTATAGACTCCGCAGCAATGAGGCTTATCCTGTCCCCTTACGATTTTCAAGTTATTGTTACTACAAATTTGTTTGGAGATATATTATCAGACGAGGCTTCAGCACTTGTGGGAGGACTGGGTGTTGCTCCCTCTGGAAACTACGGAGAAAAAATTGCGCTTTTTGAACCTATCCACGGTTCTGCTCCAAAATATGCAGGTAAAGACTACGTAAATCCTACAGGAATGCTTCTTTCAGCATCTATGATGCTAAAATATCTTGGTTTTAAAAAAGAGGCAAAAAAACTCGAGGAGGCAATATCAAAAACATACCTCAAAAACATAAAGACCAAGGATGTAGGTGGAAATTCAAAAACAAGCGAATTTATCTATGCTGTAGAAAGAAACATAGAATAACAATTTTTGTATTTTTTGTTAAATTTTTAACAATAGTATTATTTAGACATGCACAATAAATAAACACACAAAAATCTACCGGGTTGATATTATGGCCGATTGTCCAGAATGCGCAGGAACAATAGAAATCAAAGAAGGCACAGAACTAGGCGAAATACTTCAATGTCCAGATTGTGGTTCAAGGCTTGAAGTAAGAAGCATAAATCCGATACAGCTTGAAAGAGCTCCTGAAATCCAAGAGGACTGGGGCGAATGACTTGGTATGCGCTCTTATTTATACCATCCTTACTCCAGAAAATAAACTCTTGATTGAAGAGGGAAAAAAACAGGGTCTGGAGTTCGAGCGTATAAATGACAACCAAGCTATACTTCAACTTACTCAACAGCCAACCACAGTGCCTGAAACAATACTTCAACGTTCAAGTTCATTTACAAGGACCCTTTACCTAACTCATTACTTTGAGACTCATGGCTCTTGGGTAGTGAACACTTTCTTTTCACAACAGGTATGTGGTGATAAAGCATATTGCTCCACCCTTCTTGCAAAGGCCGGAGTCCCCACTCCTCGCACTTTTCTGGCATTTAGCCAAGAAAGCGCAATGAAAGCGATAGATAATCTTGGCTACCCCTGCGTAATAAAGCCTACCATTGGTTCGTGGGCAAGACTTGTACATCGGATAAACGACCGGGATGCAGCAGAAGCAGTTCTCGAATGCCGAGAGGTGATGGGATCTGCGTGGCAGCAGATTTACTATGTGCAAGAACACATCAACAAACCCGGACGAGACATACGTGCATTTGTTGTTGGCGATGAAGTCATCTGCGCTATTTATAGAATATCAACAGAAAAATCAGGATGGGTAACTAACACAGGGCGTGGTGGAAAAGCTGAAAATTGCCCCCTTACTGATGAGCTGGAAGAAATATGTCTCAAAGCAGTAGGAATTTTGGACGAAGGTATATACGGCATTGATATCATGGAAACAGACGCTGGATATGTAGTACATGAAATAAATCACACCACTGAGTTTAGAAACTCCATTGCACCGACAGGTGTAAACATAGCTGAAAAAATGATTTCCTGGATTAAACAAAAATCAAAACAGTGAAGATAAATGGAAAAGATACGTGCATCCATAATCGGAGCATCAGGCTATACTGGTGGAGAGCTGACAAGATTACTAATCATGCATCCATTCATTGAAATAAAAAGCCTCACCTCTGAAAGATTCAAAGGCGTACCTATAACAAAATTAAATCCAAATCTGCGTTCCTTTACAAAAGCGACCTTTGTCTCCGCAAGAGAAGTCAACCCTGAGGAGAACGATGTAATATTCCTCTGTGTCCCACACGAAAAATCTCAAGATTACGTTGCAGAGTATATTACTTCCCCACACCTAAAGATAATTGACCTTTCCGCTGACTTTCGCCTTCGCGACAAATCAGAATACGAACGTTACTATTCAACGCACAAATATCCCGAACTCCTCAAATATGCCGCATACGGGCTTCCCGAAATACATAGAGAAGAAATAAAAAGGTCAAGACTTATTGGCTGTGCCGGCTGTCTACCGACAAGTGCAATTCTTTGTATTTACCCTCTAGTTAAGGCAGGTGTTATCGATCTAGATCACATAGTTATAGACAGCAAGATAGGCTCATCAGCCGCAGGTGCAAGCTTTGATATATCCACTCACCATCCTGAACGGCAGGGAGTCGTGAGGGCGTATAAACCATCGGGTCATCGCCATATAGCTGAAATAGAACAGGAGCTTTCACAAGCCGCTGGAAAGAAGATCAATGTTTCCTTTTCTCCTCATGCAGTCGAAATGGTTCGCGGAATCTTTACAACAGTACACGCATTTCTTAACCAGAAATTAACTGATACGGACCTATGGAGATTATATAGAACCTTCTATTCTTCTTGTCCGTTTATAAGATTAGTAAAAGATAAGGAGACTCTTCATCGTTATCCAGAACCAAAGGCAGTTGCAGGCACAAATTTTGCAGACATAGGATGGGAGATTGATGAGCATGCAAACAGAATAGTCCTAATGGAGGCAATAGACAATCTTGTAAAAGGCAGTGGTGGCCAGGCAGTACAATGCATGAACATAATGTTCAACCTTGATGAAAAAACAGGTTTGTGGTACCCCGGCTTCCATCCCTACTAGCCTATGATGAACTTATCAGATAGACCCTCAAAAGGTTTTTTTATGGATGAACGGCCAACACTCATTGTTAAAATCGGAGGAAGCGTTGCGGATTCACTACAAAACGTAGCAAAAGACATCGCAACTTTAACCTCTATCTACACAATAATAATAGTACACGGATGCAGCGCTCAAATGAACGAGCTTTGCAGAAAGATGGGTTTAACTCCAAAATTTATAACTTCACCATCAGGATTCAAATCACGATATACGGATGCAGAAACTTTAGTTGTGTATAATCTCGCGGTTTGTGTTGCCAGTACGAACGTAATTCTTGCTCTTAGAAGAGAAGGGGTAAATGCAGTGAGACTAAACGGTCTTGATGGCGCATCAATTATTGCAAAGCAAAAAATAGTGTATCACATAGACGAACAAGGAAAGGAAAAGCTAATAAGAGATGACTTCACTGGAAAAATAGAAAAGATAAACATACAGCTTCTAACTTTGCTTCTTAAAAATAACTACGTTCCAGTAATCGGGGCCCTTGCAATCGGAGAGAATAACCAGCCCCTTAACGTCGATGGAGATAGATTGGCAGCTGCAATTGGAATAGCCACAAAAGGAAGCACTATCATTTCACTAACTGACGTAGATGGATACTATGAGGAAGGAACGATAGTTCCCTCACTAAGCTTAGAGGAGGTTTTCAAAGCAATAAAAAAAGCAGGCGGGGGAAGGGAAAGTGGAGGAATGAAAAAGAAACTGTACGCCTGCGCAGAAGCATTGCAAGGCGGAGTCAAAGAATTCATCATCGGTAACGGAAGACTCCAAAATCCGATATCTAATCTCCTGGCCGGTGCCGGGACACATTGTAGAATATAATCCAGTTTAAACTACTCGTGATATACTATGACGACAAAAGAAGAAATTATTAAGCGAGAAAAAAACGCCGAATTTTCTTGCTATATAAAACGCCCATTTGTAGCAGAGAGAGGAGAAGGTCATTATCTATACGACTCAGAGGGTAAGAGGTATCTAGATTGTGTGATGGGTCACGGAGTTGCTGGGTTGGGTCACTGCCACCCCAAGTTAGTACGGGCAATAGAGGAACAGGTAAAAAAGCTAATCTCTTGTCCGGAGGTTTTTCCCCTTCAACTCAGAGTTGAGTTTGAAGAACTCCTACTTTCTATTGCACCAGGAGAACGCCTCAAAAAAGGAAAAGTCTTTCTATGCAACTCCGGAACAGAATCTGTGGAAGGAGCAATAAAGCTTGCAAGGCTCAACACAAAAAGAAAAGGGTTTATTTGCACCATGAATGCTTTTCATGGAAGAAGCATAGGCGCACTCTCACTTACGTTCAATCCAAAATACCGTGAGCCGTTTGAGCCACTTCTTAGCACAATAAAAAGAGTAAGATTTGGAGATGCGCAAGCAGTTGAATCAGCAATTGACCAGGAGACAGCCGGTGTTATAGTTGAGCCTATACAGGGAGAGGGTGGAGTCAGAGTTGCACCCAACGGCTATCTTCAAGCCCTACGTGAGATATGCAACAGAAAAGGCGTGCTTCTAATTTTTGATGAAGTCCAAACCGGTTTTGGAAGGACAGGCAAGATGTTTGCTTGCGAGCATTGGGGCGTTTCCCCAGATATTCTCTGTCTTGCAAAGACAATAGCTGGCGGCTTTCCATGCGGTGCAATAATTGCACGAGATGGTCTTGACTTTGCTCCCCTTCAGCATGGGAGTACTTTTGGGGGAAACCCTCTTGCTTGCGCAGCAGGATTAGCCACAATAAAAACAATAAAAGAAGAGCACCTCTGCGAAAATGCCTTTTCTGTGGGGTCATATTTTATTTCCCGCCTCAACGAGGTTAAGTCAAAAGTTCCTATTATAAGAGAGGTTAGGGGGATGGGACTTATGATTGCAATTGAACTAAAAAAACCAAGCAGAGATTACATATTAAAGTTAATGGACCATGGCGTTCTTGCACTTCCGGCAGGCGATATGGTCGTTAGGTTCCTCCCACCCCTTTCATTTACGAAGGAACACGTTGATGAAGTTATAATAGCTCTTGAAAAGGCGCTTCAATGAATCACACGGACGAATCAGCAAGAGAATTTCTCTATTCATTAGTCAACACACAAAGTTTTTCCGGGCATGAACAAGCAGCAGCAAATCTTTGCAAAGAAAGAATGATCGAGCTTGGATACAGCTACGTAAAGATAGATAGTGCTGGAAATGTAATTGGTGCAAACTACGATTACAATAAATACCCTTATCCGGATATTCTCCTCTTCTCCCATCTTGATACTGTCAGCGGTTTCTGGGAAGCTAGAAAATCCAGAGAAGGAATTTCAGGGAGAGGAGTCGTTGACGCAAAAGGATGCCTTGCGTCCATACTAGAAGCAGGGATACATTCCCCCTCTGACGTTAAGGTCGTCGTTGCAGGCGTAGTGGAAGAGGAAGCGCCAACTTCAAAGGGAATACGCCATCTTCTTAGTTATCTACAACCAAAAATGGCTCTAAACGGTGAGCCTTCTGGATGTAGTGGCGTAATCATTGCATACAAGGGCAGGATAGTTATAAATTGTAGGGCGGATGGTGAAGAGGCTCATGCCGGCATTAGTACAGAGAATCCGATAGAAAAAATGGTATCCTACTATCAAAATCTACGACCCCATTTCCCAAAGAAAAATACCTTTGACTCTGTCGTGTTTAACGTTACTCATATAGACTATGGACGAGTAGATAAACTAAACGTCATACCTGGCTATTTAGACTTCTACATGGATGTAAGAGTTCCCCCAACAAAGAATCCAGAAGAAATAATCGCCCTGTTTAGGTCGCTTGCACCTAAAGGAATCAAAATAAATATAAAAGAAAAGCTTTTTGGGTGTGAGATTAACCAATCACACCCACTAGTTCGCAAACTGGTCCTCGCAATTCGCTCCACTAATCTAACACCAAAATATATCAAAAAACTTGGGAGTGCAGATATGAATATAACCATGGCAGAGGGTATTCCTACAGTTGCCTACGGTCCAGGAGATGCTCGTCTTGATCATACAAACAAGGAATTTCTCAGTTGGAAAGATTATGATACCGCAATTGCTGTACTAAAAAATTTTTTGTCAAATCTTACTTCTTCTCATTAGCTTTTTCATTCTTTTTTGTATACATTTCAACAGCCATTGCCGATATCTCCCTAGCTTCGTAGGCATATGCAGAAACAAAGACAACGAAAAGTATACTTACAACAGTTAAAATGAAAAGTCTTCCTTTCAATTTCTCCTCGAAAACCATGAGGCACAAAAGCAAAAAGATAAGCATACTTATTAATAAGTGTGGCTTAAAAGGACTAACTATCAGTGGTCGCATAGAAGTTTTTTATAAAAAATAATTTTTAAAGCATTTTGTCTTTCAAAAATCTTTTATGGTTTTTTTTTAATTTTTAAAAAAGAATTTGTCTGTCATTTTAAAAACTATAAAAATGCGCTGTTACATACGTATTCCTATATATTTTTTCCAATCCAAAACCCAAAATACAAAAATATCACTCCTACAACCACTAAGCCATAATCTCCTGCAATTAGCATGCCTTCATCCATTCGAAATAATCCTGCACTCGGAAAATATCCTTCATTTCCCAAGAACGATTCAAATAAAATAGAGCCGGACTTTATCCTCTCCCTCTTTTCGTTAACAACTTCTCCATCCATCCCAACTATTTTGAAATTTCCGTTTTTTGCATCCCCCACAATACTTGCAGTTTTTTCTTTTGTAATGATTGAAAAATTAAAATATCTGTCTTTAAAAAAGTCATTCGTAACCACAATAGAGATGTTGCTCTTTCCTCTCTCAAAATAGACTTCCTTCTTTATCATATAAAGATAAGAAAATGAAGAATTTTCTCCAAGGACAGCTAATGGCTGTGAGAAAGCTTCCTTCCACAAGATTCCTTCAGCCTCTTGGAAGCTCTCGTTTTCAATTCTAACACGCCATACTCCAAAGTTATCAGAACGGTTATGAAATTTATGCATCTGTCTGAATGCAATCACTCCATCATCTTTTAATACCATTATCCTTTGGAGCTTCTGTCGAGAAAAAATAAAAATTTCTAAAACGTTCCTGCCAACGACATTCTCAAGAAGACTCGGCCCAAAAACAAAATAATCAAGCTTTTCGGCTTCGACCTCAAAGCTTCTTCGGTCACTTACGAATTTCTCAAACGTTTTTATTCTCCCCGACTCATAGCGCTCACACTTGCAAGAGCCTTCTTCATCACAGCGATACTTGTAGCCTTGTTCAGTCTCATCGTAATCAAAGTAAATAGTTCCATTCAGAGTTACTTCAATCTTATTCTTGCGCGCAGCTGTACTGTTCTCTTCCTTTTCAATGTCAGCTTCAAGTTCATCCTTTGAGAAAGGAACTGAAATAATAGGGCCTGTGACATCAACAAGCCGCTCAACCCTAAGGAACCTGAATGTAGCCTTAAGGCTGTTCCTAACCCCTCTTTCACTTAGAGTAACGCGTGTTGGTTGGCAAGGCGAATTTGGGATCACTTTTTCTATATTGCCGGCGTGTTTCTCGCCCCACCCAACCAGAATAAAAGTGCTCTCTCCACTATTAATTCTTCCGTCAACTTCCGGCATAGCTGAAAGAACCTTTGCTTCTGAAAAAACCACCGGGTCATCAAAAGAAGGAGTCCTCTCTTCAATACCACCAAAATTCTCACTATAATGCCAAAACGTTTGCGCAATTTCCATATTTTTGTTGGCTATTTCATGCACGACATCTCCAAAACTAGCCATGCAAAAAAGCTCCGCTAGAAAAAAAGAAAGAACCAAAAACGCCTTAAAGAAGCGATATACTCCTCCCATCTCTAACTAACCTTACTCCTCTATCTTCCATTACTTTTCCGATAACGTCAGAACCGATTCCTTTTCTTTTTGCAATTTTTATTACACTCTCTGCTTCGTCAGGAGGACAAATAACACAAAAGCCGATTCCACAATTAAACGTTCTATACATCTCATAATCGTTCTTCCCTAACTTCTCATATAACTCTCTAAAAATACCACCCAATTCAGGCATATTGTCAAGCACGAATCCACCACCAAAATGACGAGATAAGCGAGTAAGCTTTGAAAATGCGCCACCAGTTATGTGTGCAAGTCCATTGATCTTGCACTTCAAACTCATCTCACGGATAGCACTTACGTATATGCGCGTTGGCTTAAGCATTTCCTCTTCCCATCCTTTTCCTAATAGCTTTCTTGCAAGCGTGTAGCCATTAGAATGCAAACCACTTGACTCAAGTCCAACTATCACATCACCTCTCCTAATCTTGCTTCCATCAATCACTTCTTTTTCAACAACACCTACACACGTAGCCTCAATGTCAAAGCCATTTATTATATCGGAAAGTATTGCCGTCTCTCCACCAACAATTACACAACCAGCTTCACGTGCGCCCTTTGCAAGTCCCTTTATCAACTCCAAAACAAGCTTATCATCCTGCTTTTGGAGCGCTATGTAGTCTACTATAGCAACTGGCCTAGCCCCTACACAGATGATGTCGTTTGCAACCATTGCGACACAGTCAATACCAACAGTATCAAATCTATTTAGGCTTCGCGCAACGAGAATCTTGCTTCCAACACCGTCGTTTGTGACGGCTATTTTTTCTTTTCCAATCACTAAAATTCCAGCATAATGGCCAAAAAGCCCATAGCTGAATTCGTTTTCTGTTGATCTGACTATCTTCTCTATTAGCTCATGGATCTTTGCAGCCTTTTTGATATCGATGCCGACGTCTCTGTACTTGACCATCGCAGATATTCAGGAAGTATACCTTTAAAATTTTCAACCATGATGTAAATACATGCGTAAACTCTCTTTTTTTCTGGTCTTTTTTTTATTTCTCTTTTCTTTTCCACGGGCTCAGATTGAAAACATATCAAATGCTCTAACTGACCTATGTTCTTTTATATCCAACCTCCTTCCTACAATTTCAATGATTATGGTGATAGGAGCAGGTTTGGTTTATGCAGGCGGCCAGCTTATGGGTGCAGAAATGCGGGCCCGCTCGTCACTGTGGTCAACATCTTTATTAATGGGAGCTCTTATAGGAATCCTTATTTCAGTGATAGCTCCTGCAGTTCTTGAAACTATCTATGGCCAGCAGTGGAACTTATCGTGCCGTGGCGGTGCAGGAGGTGGAGGAGGCGGAGGAGGCGGAGGCCAGATGTTCTGCGGTGTCCAACCCTATGATCCAAATACCCATAGGTGCTGTTACAACAGCTTCGTTTGTCTAATAAATCAGAGATGTTGCCCAGAAGGTTGCAGACCACAAAATGCTCAATGTCAAGGTTTAGGAATAGGTTAATAAACGTCCAGAGTCCGAAGAAGAAATAAAAAACCTACACAAGACCTTCTAAGTGGTGGCAGACAAAAAGCAGAAATCCACAACAGGAGAGCTCTGTTATCTCATGTTGATTTAATCTTACTCCTCACTTTATCACTCAATAAGGTTTTGATGAGACCTCAAGAATTTATAGAAAACAAACCAACTATCAAGAAACTCGCAAACATCCTTGAGTCCTAAAAAATCTCATCCCTCTGCCGGCACAAATAAAACATTTACCTACAATACACACAATACCCACAATAAGCTAACAAAATCACCAGAGGCAAAATTAATAAACATCAAAGCGAAAAAGAATTATGGTAACTCGCATAGAGGTAGGACTCAAGGACCAGTCAAAGGACACTCGTGGTATATGGACAACGCAGAGAATACGCAATGACCTTGGCATAAATTCAGTTATTTCAGTTCGTACAGTCTCTGTGTATGTCATCGATGATGAGCTTACGAGAAGCGAAGCAGAACTTCTTGCAAAAAGTCTTTTTTGCGACTTAGTTGTTGAAAAATATTCCATATCCACCCCATTAAAATCAGACTTGCCATTTTCACATGCAATAGAAATAGGCTTTCTTCCAGGAGTAACAGATAATGTTGGTACAACCGCAAAGGAAGCCTGCGAAGACCTTCTTGGAAGGAAACTAAGGGGAGCAGTATATACCTCTACTCAATACTTCATCTCAGGGAGTATCTCTGATACTCAGGCACGCGAAATAGCGGTCAAGATTCTATCAAACCCCTTAATCGAGCGAGCAACTATAATACCTAGCAGAGAGTGGGACATCAAAAAAGGATTTCCCATAACAATTCCAAAAGTCGTCCTCTCGCAGACCCCAAACGTAGAGGAGATAGATATAAACGTTCCGTCCGATGAGCTTTTGCTCCTTTCTCAAAAGAGATGTCTTGCTCTTTCATCTGAGGAATGGACCGCCATAAAGAAATATTATAACGACCAGAGGACTCAGGAATTACGAAGAAAATACGGCTTATCTCTCAAACCAACTGATGTTGAAATTGAGGCAATTGCCCAGACTTGGTCGGAGCACTGCAAACACAAAATATTCAACGCACTGATAGAATACAAAGACGAAAATGGCAGGGTAGAAAAAATAAATTCACTTTTCAACACATATATCCGTTCATCAACTGAAGAAGTCTCTAAACACGCCGATTGGCTTGTATCTGTGTTTTCAGATAATGCAGGAATAATAAAGTTTACTGACAGCTACAATGCTGCATTTAAGGTTGAAACTCACAATGCTCCTTCAGCTCTTGACCCTTACGGCGGTGCTCTTACTGGAATAGTTGGTGTCAACCGTGACGTTATTGGTGCAGGGTTGGGTGCTCAGCTTTCCTTCAACACAGACGTTTTTTGCTTTGCTCCACCTGACACTCCACCAAACAAGATTCCAGCCGGAGTGCTACATCCAAAAAGAATCTTTGAAGGAGTGCGAAGGGGGGTTGAGCATGGAGGAAATAAGATGGGCGTCCCAACGATAAATGGTTGTATAGTTTTTGATGAGCGCTATATTGCAAGGCCACTTGTATATTGCGGAACCGGGGGGATTATGCCCTCAACTATAATGGGAAAAAAAACCCATCAAAAGGAGATAAAGGACGGTTACCTTGCAGTCATGGTCGGAGGAAGAATAGGAAAAGATGGGATACACGGAGCTACTTTTTCATCAGTCCATCTTGACAAGGAAGCTCCACCTACTGCAGTGCAGATAGGCGACCCCATAACTCAGAGAAAGATGTACGATTTTCTTATGGAAGCAAGGGATAAAGGACTATATACTGCAATAACAGACAACGGAGCCGGTGGTCTCTCGTCATCTATAGGCGAACTTGCGCAACTATCAGGAGGATGCGAAATTGAACTTGAGAAAGCACCCCTAAAATATCCTGGATTGAAGCCGTGGGAGATTCTCCTTTCAGAGTCCCAAGAGAGAATGACCGTTGCAGTCCCCCCAGAAAAAATTTCAGACTTCCTCTCTCTGTCAAAAAAGAGATCTGTTGAATCAACAGTTGTTGGAAAATTTACAAACACAGGATTCTTCCATGTGAAGTATGGAAGCAAAACCGTCGGCCTCTTATCCATGGACTTTTTGCATAAAGGCGTTCCACAAATGAAACTCAGAGCCGAGTGGAAAAAGAAAGAAAGCCCTCATCCTACACTCCCAGAACCCCAAAATCTTCTGGAGGAGCTTCTTGAGCTTCTTTCCTCATACAATATATGTTCCAAAGAATACGTGATTAGACAGTATGACCACGAAGTAGGGGGAGGCCTGTGTATAAAGCCTCTCACGGGTGCAGAAAACGACGGACCATCAGACGCCGGAGTTATAAAACCCCTCCTCAACGAGAAAGCCGGATTGGTTGTAGGAAATGGTATATGCCCGCGATACTCTGATATAGACCCCTACTGGATGGCAGCCTGTGCCTTTGACGAAGCAATTAGAAACGTGGTTGCAACAGGTGCAGATCCATCAAGAATTGCGATTTTAGATAATTTCTGCTGGCCTGATCCAGTGGAATCAGAAGAAAATCCAGACGGTAAAGAGAAGCTCGGGGCATTAGTTAGAGCTTGCAAAGCTCTATACGACTGTGTAATAGCTTATTCAGCACCCTGTATATCCGGAAAAGATAGTATGAAAAACGACTTTTTGGTTGGCAAAAAAAGAATATCTATCCCTCCAACACTCCTTTTTACAAGCATAGGTTTCATTCCAGATGTAGAAAAGGCCATTACAATAGATTTCAAGTCTTCTGGAAATCCAATTTATCTTTTGGGTCAAACAAAAGACGAACTTGGTTCAAGTCAATACTTTTCTTTAAAAGGTGTTTTTGGGGGAACCGTTCCAAGGACAGATGCAAAGAAATTTTCAAATCAATACTTTTTGCTTTATAAGGCAATATGTTCGGGGTCGGTCCTATCATCACACGACTGCTCAGATGGAGGGCTTGGAGTTACTCTATCAGAAAGTGCTTTTTCAGGAAAGATAGGCGCGGAAGTTGATTTGAGAAGGATAAATTACAAGGGACAGATGAGAGACGACTATATCCTTTTTTCAGAGAGCGCAGGGAGGATACTGATTGAAGTAAAAAAAGGTAAAGAGAAAGAATTTGAGAGGATAATGGGAAAAAGCGTCTCGTGTATAGGAACGACAACATCTCAACCGCAACTCAAAATCAGAGGTCTCAACGGAAAGGTAATCCTAGACGCAAGCTTAGAGGATCTAAAGAGCGCGTGGAAACGAACCCTCAATTGGTGAAATACAATGGAGAAGAAACCAAAAGTTGCAATCCTCTCTGGCTTTGGAATAAACTGCCAGATTGAAACAAGCCATGCATTTTCATTGGCAGGGGCAGAGGCAAAAATCATCCATCTAAACGACTTTCTTTGTGGCGAGGAACATTTCTCTAATTACCATTGCATTGCATTTCCCGGTGGATTTTCATTTGGAGATGACATTTCATCCGGAAAAGTTTATGGAAACAAGATAAGAACAAGGCTTTGGGACCAACTCCTTGAATTCATAGATGAAGAAAAGCTCATTATTGGAATATGCAATGGCTTTCAGACACTTGTAAAAATAGGTCTCCTTCCAAATATTTCAGGTACCTTTACCCAAGAAGCAACACTCTTCTCAAATGCCTCCGGAAGATTCGAAGACAGATGGGTCTATCTAACCGCAAATCCAAAAAGCAGGTGTATTTTTACTAAGGGGATAACCCGCCTTTATCTTCCAGTAAGACATGGAGAAGGCCAGTTCATAGTAGAAAAAAAAGAGATAAAGACTAAGCTGAAAGATGACGGATATATCTGTCTTCAATATACTGATTCAAAAGGCAATCTGGCACCTTATCCGTCCAACCCCAACGGTTCGGAGGAAAATATAGCAGGAATATGTGACAAAACAGGGAGAATCTTCGGCCTTATGCCTCATCCGGAATGTCATATCTTTTTTCATCACCATCCAAGATGGACTCGTGGAGAGGGAGGAAGAGAAATTATGGGAATCAACATATTTGAAAATGCAGTAAGATACATGAAAGGTGAGCTATTGTGAATCCTAAAAGCCAATTACAAAGAGTCCCACTAAAAGAGCTCAACGAAGAGCTAGACCCATATTCACGTAGAGAAGGAAAACGCGAAGCATGCGGTATCTTTGGTATATATTCAAAGATAGGTCACCCAGTTTCGTTTAGAATATACAATGGCCTCTCAATGCTCCAACACCGAGGTCAGGATTCAGCAGGAATTGCCACAAGCAATGGAAGCAAGATATTTGTAAAGACAGGCCTTGGGTTAGTAGCCGATATATTTGACAGAAAAGCCATAGAAAGCTTGATTGGACATGTCGGAATAGGTCACACCCGATATCCAACAATCGGGGGGTGTACAAAAGAAGATGCACAACCCCAAATAATATCAAGCCCAAAAAGAGGCATGGCGCTTGCCCATAACGGCAATATTGCAAATTATTCTGAAATTTCTAGCGAGCTTGCCAAGAGCGGTAGAATGATATCCTCGGGGTGCGACGCAGAGATAATACTACATCTCTTTGCACTTGAATATGAAAAAACCCACAACTTTTTCTCTGCTGCGCGAAAATGCATGGAAAAGCTTGATGGTTCCTATTCTGCAGTTTTAGTAAGCGGTGAAGGAGACCTTGTAGTTTTCAGAGACCCCTACGGAATAAAGCCTCTTTGCTATGGAGAAGACAACGAGAAGATGATTTTTGCCTCAGAATCCGTTGCTCTGGACATTAATGAAGTAGAGCTATCTGGCTACGTCCAGCCTGGCGAAGTTGTCGTTGTAAATGAACACGGAATTAGCAGAAAAGTAGTTATGCCAAACAAGAAGCCGGCTCACTGCATGTTCGAATACGTTTATTTTGCAAGACCGGATTCAATTCTTGAATCCAGGCTAGTTTATGAGGTGCGGGTTGAGCTTGGCAGGCGGCTTGCAGAAGTGATGCCAGTAGATGCAGATGCAATTGTGCCTGTTCCAGATACGGCACGACCAGCCGCAATAGGATACTCCGAGCGTTCGGGAATACCTGTAGTTGAAGGACTACTAAAAAATCGTTATATTGGTCGAACATTCATCATGCCTTCGCAGGAAAAGAGAAATGAAGCTGTGAGGTTAAAACTAAATCCAGTGCGACATCTGATCAAGGACAAGGAGATAATAATGATTGATGATTCGATAGTCCGCGGAACAACTTGCGGGCCGATAGTAGCCCTCCTAAAAAAAGGCGGAGCAAAGAAAGTCCATGTTAGAATAACTTCTCCTCCAATCATAGCTCCATGTTTTTATGGAATTGACCTCCCGACTTACTCAGAATTGATAGCAGCAAATTACAATGTTGCCAAAATAGCAAAAAAGATAGGCGCAGATTCACTGGCCTATCTGCCAATAGACGACTTAGTTTCTGCAATCGGACTCGGAGACCGCCTATGCCTTGGTTGCATAACAGACAAATATCCTACAAAAACCGCCGAAAAGCTTTCAAAAAAGCTAAAAGCTCATGGCGGGAAACTAAAGGGTTGCAGAATATGGGAGGGAGAGTAGAATTGTTCCTTGGCTGGCGGTTTGATGGTTAGGCAAAATTTTCTTTTGGTCGGTAACGGTGCAAGAGAACATGCAATAGCAGCAACCGTCTGCAAAAATAAAAACGTGAGGTTTTTTGCGTATATGGACGCGAAAAATCCAGGCATAGCTGCGCTTTGCGAACTATCTGGTGGGGAATACGCAATTGGAAACATCTGTAATGCAGCAGAAATAGCAGAATATGCAAAGTCCAGAGACATTTCATTGGCATTTTCATCGCCCGATGCCACACTTGAAGCAGGGGTATCAGATGCTTTAATCCAACGCGGCGTTACTTGTGCATCTCCAACAAGAGCAGCTTCGCAAATAGAGTGGGATAAATCATTTGCACGAGACCTTATGCAGAGATACTCTATCCCTGGAAATCCTAAATTTAAAGTATGTACGACCACCGAGGAAGCATTCTCTTTTATTGATTCTCTCGGAGGCAATGTTGCGGTAAAGCCATCAGGCTTAACCGGTGGAAAAGGCGTAAAGGTTGTTGGCGTACAACTAAATGGTCCAGAAGACGCAAAAGCATATGTTCAAGAAATATTTGATAAGGAGATAGGAGGCATCAAATCAGTAATTATTGAACAGAAGCTTAGTGGAGAAGAATTTACGCTCCAGGCGTTCTCTGACGGTATAACTCTTTATCCTATGCCCCTTGTTCAAGACCATAAGCTAGCATTTGAAGGAGACACCGGCCCAAACACTGGCGGCATGGGTTCATATTCGGACTCAAATCATCTCCTTCCATTCATCTCCAAGGAAGAATACGAATACGCTGTTTCTATCATGCAAAAAACAATCCAGGCCCTCAGAAGTGAAAAAAACAGCTTTGTTGGGGTTTTGTATGGACAGTTTATGGCAACTCCAACAACCATAAATTTAGTAGAATTTAACGCAAGATTTGGAGACCCAGAAGCCCTAAATGTACTTGCCGTATTGAACGGCGATCTCTACTCAATATTTGAGTCAATGGCACACGGCAAGCTTCAAAACACAGCATTCTCATTTGAAAAAAAAGCAACCGTTTGCAAATATCTTGTACCGAAAGGCTATCCTGAAAAATCAGAATCCGACCAGCCAATACGCATAGATTGGAACTGCGTATACAATACAGGGGCAAAATTGTATTTTGCTTCTGTTTACGAAAAGGACAATATCATCTACACCAGAAAATCAAGGTCGATAGGTGTCCTTGCAGTTGCAGATTCGATTGCAAAAGCAGAGAAGTCAGCAGAATGGGCTTGTTCCTGTGTTTCAGGTCCTCTTCGTCACAGAGCAGATATCGGAACACAAGAGCTTATAAATAAAAAAATAGCTAGGATGAACCGCTTGAGAAGCCTCAAGGAAGAATCTATATAAACATCCAGATCAGGGCGAGGAAAAAGCTCATATAATTATCAGCTGCAAACACGTCCATGTATTAAAACAGCATAACCAAAGAGAAGAGCTGAAGTAGCAGCAATCAACCAACCACTAAAAAGATTCAAAAAGAAAAACAAAAAAGAAACATGTAAGTGCATATACACTATCCTATGTAAAAAGCCTATGTAAAAAGCGCGATGCGTTGGGTGATATCAGCACATGACAGATTACGAGAGTGAAAAGAAAAACGCAGCATTGCGTGCGCTATCCTATGTAAAAAGTGGAATGATCGTGGGTTTGGGAACAGGTACAACTGCAAAATATTTTATAGAAGCTCTTGGGGAGAAGATAAGGCTTGGAAAGCTGCGAAATATTTATGGAATATGCACGTCATTTGAGACACAAGAGATTGCACTTGACAACAGGATACCACTCGGTTCACTTGACAAAGTAAACAAAATAGATCTTGCAGTAGACGGTGCAGATGCAGTTGACTCAAACTTAAACTCAATTAAGGGTGGGGGAGGTGCGCTTGCAAGAGAAAAAATAATAGCTTACAACTCAAAAAAGTTTATCCTAATAATAGACGAATCCAAACTTAGAAAGACACTGACAAATGTCCGAGTTCCAATAGAAGTTATGCAATTTGCATATACCTTCCTTCTCAACAGATTTCGAGCTCTTGGATTTAGGGCTGAGGCACGAAAAGGAACAGGAAAGGCAGGTCCAGTGGTAACTGATAACGGAAACCTTCTAATTGACCTTCATATGAATATTGTAAATCCAAAAAAGACAGAACTCCAATTAAAAAATATACCGGGTGTGGTAGAAGTTGGAGTCTTTACACGCTGTGATCTTCTTATAGTAGGTAAGAAAGATGGCTACGTTGAGATTTTTCCAAAACATAAGCAGCCCTACATAAACAAACCACATAAGCAAGCTCTAAAATAATAACTCAAAATAATAAGATTATTAACTAATTTTGGATTTTTTCGGATTTTTTTTAATATAACTCTTATAAATTATAACTATAACTTTTTTTTGTTTGTTTTTAATACATTTTTTGTCTAATCTTTATGATTTTTTAAAAAAATATACTCCTAAATATATATAGCTATCAAGCCCCTAGCTATTCCTCGGTGTGTGAGAGTGAAAAAGTATTCGGATAAGTTGGAAAATATAGCAAGGCACATTATGAATAAAAACTTAAAAGAACTCATCCCTGAGACTTCCCCTCCAAGCCTGATAAGGAGATACTAACCAATTACATAAATATCCTTAAATGTCCTTATTCTTACACTAGGGATTACCATCTCTCTTTTCATTATTCCCATATACTCTAATACTCTAACATATAGTTATATAAGCTCCAACTACTTATAATTATGAACAGCTTAATTATAACACTCACCAACAAGAAAATTATGGGAGATAAACAAACGGACCAACCCAATCATAGACAGAGGTGCTTTGGAAAGTGAAACTAAGACCACATCCTCATAAAACACCACTAATCTTATATCACAGGTGTCCGATTAATACTTTCTATAACCGTTTTCTAAAGTGTCCTCAAAACGAAATTCAGTCCCACATATTGCATATCCCTAAGAATATAACAAGTAAGGATAATTTGGATCTCTCACAAAATCTAAAAACCGATCTTAAAGATGATGCCCACGTAGAAAATAGCACCAACATTCTTCCACTTTTTATAAAAAGTTGCAAAGAAGAGATAGTGGCTTTTCCTCAAAACGCAAAAAATAACCTTGAGAAATTTTGGCCCGTACTCATCCCAACACTCATAAGCTTTGCGACATCAATTATGCTCATAAACCACTTGATACCCAACATAAAAATCAAGTTATTCAAAGCTCAATCTTTAGAATGGCTTGACATCTCGATAAGAGCGCTCATGACAGGTACCGTCACGCACTTATTCAGTCAATGGTATTCGCAAACTGCTCTTCCTGCCTATATGCGTGCAGAGAAAGCATTTCGTAAAACGTTCACCCGCTCAGTGCTTCTGTGTTTTGCAATAGGCACTGCAGTTTCAGGTTTTGGAACTTACAACGCTATAAACCTCTTTCGTCTTCTTGCTGATGGTCCATCAAACTCCCCTCTAATTGCAGGGACAGCAATTTTTCTTGGCATCCAATTTGTCTGGATGCCCCTCTACTCATGGATTTATGGAAAACTAAGAGATTGGATTGTTGAGAAAAGAGTCACTCCTAATACAGATTCCGAAGAACGCAAGCGCCAACTAATAAATGCCCGCGTCAGCATGCTCAAAATATGGGCTTTCAGCGCACCTTTAGTTGCAGCTGCCTGTTATTCAATGGTTTTGCTTCCACACTACCTCAGCTATCCTCTTATAATGGCTGCAAGCTTTCTCAACGTTGTTTTACTAACAATAACTACTGAACAAAGGTGGTCGGTCTTACCTTCGCCACTCCAGAGCCTTGCAGACTCCATAATAAAACAATGGCCTTCTACACAACAGAAAAGTGAATTCGAAGAGCATAGGGACTAACCTCTACGTTTATATACTCCTTCTTCTTATCTATACATTCCGTATTCTTAAAACAAGCTATAAAGGTTGAGTTATAATGGTTAACCTATCTATAATAGCACAACAAAAAACAGCACAAGACTTAACTTGCACAAAACGCCGTTCACGCATTCCACACTCCGAACGTTCTCTAATCCCCCCGTTGAAAAAAATCCAGAGCTCATGTAACTCAGTTTTGAGTTTGGGACAAGACGTATTTCGCAAGGACCCTACTTCTGTTGATTTTCTTTTAGGTAGGGGTAAGGCATCAGCCAAAGCTATAGTTAATGCGCTATGTAGTCAAAATTTTTCATCACCGGGCTCAATTGCTGCACTAATCAAAATAGGCTCAATGCTCGCTGAGAGGGATCCCTTAGCATTTAACGTATTCGCAAACCACCTCACAGATACAAAAACAAAAGCACCTATCGGAGCCATTGTAGAGATAGTGTCGCGTTCCAAACAAAAAAAAGCACTAGAGCTCTTACTAGCAAAAATAAAAGAAGAAGGGCTAGCCATGCGGCAGAAAGCCCGAGAATTGTTGATGGAACTTCTTTTTGACGGCTTTCCTCCTCCAAAAAGTGAGTTAGATGCATACGTTTCCAATGCAAAGGCAGCAATATCTTACATCATAAATTTAAAGGACAAGAAAACACAGAATCTGGCACTCCTTCACTTTAGATTTCTTATAAAAAAACAACTCTCAGATAGAGAACTCTTAGATAGGTTAGTTGAAATATCCACGCTTGAGGCGAAAGGAACAATCTACTTAAAACACTTCTTTTATGGAGCGTCACAAATCAATAGCATTAGACATGCCCTCGACGCTATCCCTTTGCTTAGCCATGAATCAAGAGAAATTCGTGAAGGGGCAGCAGTATTTTTGGAGAATTTTCTGAATAGATTAGTCAACAAAAACAAGCCAATTACCCAACACAAACAAAGAATTCTAAATGAATTTCTATGCCGCCTTCTCCGAGAACTCCAGCCTCCTGATTCGTGCTACAAGACGATAACTCAAGTAATCATAAATTCTCCCTTCAAGGATTCCTTCCAAACAGTTTTCAACACCCGAAAAGACATCCTAAATACTAAAAACTTCAATCCTGCTGCTTTAAGATATCTTGTAGGCGTGCTATTTACTTACCTTCCGGAAACAAGAAATCGATTTTTGGATTATTTGGTCTCTTCACCAAACAAAACAACACTCTCAACCCTTATTGATATATTCTACCACGGATTAAAGCTAATGAAACCTGGAACATTATCTCTGACAGAATACTCAAAAATAGTTGAAAACATTCACAAATATCTTGAAGACCCAAATCTTCCTGCTGATATCAGAAGCAGGATGCATAAAACCTTAGAATACGCCTTTAGGGCGTACAAAAACGGTAATCTACCATCATCTTCGTCTGCTAGTTCAAAAATCATCTTAATAAGCGATGACGTTTACTTTAGAGAAAAAATATCAAAATACATCTCTGAAGTCATAAACAGCAAAAATCTAACTAATGTCGTTTCACTTGTGATTAGTAATGGTGTTAATGTAGGAGAATTATTAGATGAACTCGATCATGCCACATGCTGTATCTTACATACAAAAAATGCAACCAATGCCCCCAACAACGACCTCAGGTTACGCGTTATCCGCCTCTTACAACAAAAGAATTTTCTTCCAAGCATTTTCATAATAAGTGAACCGGGAGAGAAAATAGCTAAGCGGATAGAACAATTTGATATTAGGAGCGGGGCGGAATTCGGACTTAATGTAAATGTCTATGATAAAAGCTATTTTCTTATAAAAGAAAATCTTATCTCACTACTTGACAAGATAGGCACGTTTCAGACTCGGATCCAGAGCCAAATCTATGACCTAAATGCATATCTCAATCATCCATTTATTGAGCAAAAAATTGCACAAACCTTTGAAGACTCAGGATTTAAAGAAGTTCAGATTCAAGGTGCCCTACTCCTATATCCAAAACAACCCATCATTTCAGAAAATACAACCACCTCTAAAATAACCAAATCGCTCCTGCTTATTGGTCCGGCAGCACAAGTATCAGATATCAAAATAGAGGGAGTTATGAGTCTGACAATAACCAATTTTGGAAATTTCTCTCTTGATTTAGACATGTTACCCAAAAGAAGACACAACCTTCGAATATCTTATTGGAAAGACAACGAATCTTTTCATAGGTTGGCGCCTATTTCCGGTTCAGACGAGGGCGAAACTGTTCATCTGGATTTTTATGGGAAACCATATAATCTATGCATAAGCAACAGAATCTCGGAAGGAGTAACCGTTTTGAAGATAGAAGAAATCTATATACCTAAACAGTAAAGTGTGGATTAAAGACGTAGGTTGGAAAATAAGCAAACTTGTAAATCATCGTTATATTACTCGGCTCAAATCTCATAGTGCTGTTTTTGTAGTGTTCCCTTAAACTTGAAGGTATTATCCGCAACCTCTCCGTGTTGTCCATAACCAAATCCATAGCAAACTCATATGCCCCAAAAAGATATATCAGTCTAAATATATTTTGGAACCGCTTCAAATAGTCCGCCAACTCTAATTCTTCTTCTTCAGTCATCCTATCTGCCTTAACATAAGCTCTATAAAATGTATACTTGTAGTTCTCCGGCATCATCAAAATGGAGTAGTAACTTATCACTTTCTCCTTTTCAAGCTCCCTAATCCGATAAGCAATCGTTTCTGCGTTTGACTTCAGCCGCTTCGCGATCTCTATAGTGGGCATTCTAGCATTTGAAGACAAGACTCCGAGTATCTTTATATCCAGTTCATCATAGTCAACCACATTAGTACTTGACCCCGTTACATGATACATGTCCTTGTTGGCATCGCTACCAAAGCTTATTTTGTTGTCCAGATAGCTATCTTCTATGAGATATCTTCTCCCGTAATGATACGTCCCAATATGCATCACAATGGCCTTCTCCTCGATCTTTCCCTTAAATGGTTCAAGAAATCTTCTGAACGTTTCCTTTGCTTCGAATATATCCTTTGCCACGGTACCAATCATGATGTCCCAGCGTCCTTCACACTTGAAAAGAAGAGTGCATTTTGGATCAAGAGCCAGCTTTTTTAAAATTGCATCCTCTTCAGCAACACCCATCCCAAACGTCCTTAAATTGCACACATAATAGTTGTAGCTTCCAAGCTTTCTGTAGTTGATAATAGTTATGTACTGAATGATTATCTTCTTCTTTTCAAGAATCTTTAGACGATAATCCAGTCTCTGAGGGGACATCCGAAGTTTTTTTGCAAGGCGAGATAGAGGCTGACGTGAATTTAAATCAAGTTCATAAATTATTTTTCTATCAAAAGAGTCCAAAATATCACTAGGCATATTTTGAAATTTCTCACTTAAAATATATATTCTTTTTGTTTTTTCAAAATTAACTATCCAGCGTACAAATGTGGGCAAGAATACTGCCACCAAATACTTTTAATCTACCCTGCAAAATTGAAAATATGCTTTACCTAACTCCACGCGCACGCTCAATACTAAAAAAACCTCTGGGACGCCTTGTTGGATCTCAACAAGCTCTCCAAATTGCTAAGGAATCTCAGTCCTTTGTGGTTGTCGGAGACTCGACTTTATACCTCTTCTTAAAAAATAATCTCAAGCCACGATTAGCAATATTCGACTTACTTTCAGAAAGAAGGAAAAATCCCAAAAGGATAACTGATCTCATAAAACGACACTGCAAACCCTTAAAAAAAATAAGGAATAAAGCTGGCACCATCTCAAAACAAGCCATCTGCGAAATCTTAAAATTCTTCAAAACGAAATCCAGCCCTAATCGATTTATTCTTGTGGATGGAGAAGAAGATCTTCTTGCACTGCCAGCTATCAAATATGCCCCGCTCGGCACCCATGTATTCTATGGTCAACCAAAAAAAGGAATCGTAGCAGTTCCTGCAGATAAAACCTCTAAGAAGCGTGCAGAACAGATCCTCCGTATGCTAAAGCGGAGATAGAAGTAAAAAATGCAAAAAAGTAGACCTAATCTGCTCCGGCGCTTCCAGAAAGCTTAGTGAGAAGAAAAAAAATAATCATTGTAGATACTATGCCACACACAACAGAAATCTCTGGGGACCAGCCGGTCTGATCAAGCATATACCCTATAATGCCCCCACCTAAAAGCGATACTGATGCCCTCCCTATCGAAGCAAGTGCCTTCATTGTTGTGCTTGCCATGAACCCAATATTGTAAATTCTATTTTATAAAATTTACCTCAACGATTTTTGCTGTTCTTTGCACGGCCAACAACCGTTCTGAATATCCTCCCAACGGTCAGGAAAGATAAGACAGCTGTTAAAACAAGAAGATAACCCGAAAAATTCCTATCAAGTTCAAGAGCCAGGACGGACAATAACAAAACACTCACTCTTTCGGCTCGTCCAAACAGACTACTGGTCTTTTCAATCTCATTTTTTGAAAGCACCTTCCTATGATCTGCATACGCCTTGGCATATGACGTCATGCAAGTGCCAAAGAAAAGGACCAGAAATATCCACACGCAAGACGGAAAAATCATGGTTGGAATAGGATAAAACAAAAGCCCAAAGAGAAGAAGAAATTCACTAACTCTATCACTCATGCCATCAAAGTAAGCCCCTAGTGGGTTAACCTCTCCTTTTTTCCTTGCTACTGCCCCATCAACAAAATCACAGAAAAACGAAACTCCAAACATAACACCTCCAGTCAGAGCTTTTCCACCAAAAAGCTCAAGTGCCCCTAAGGCGGCAAATACAAGTGAAAGTGCCGTCCATTGATTCGGAGAAATCGGAATTAGTGAAAATATCTCGCCTGCTCTATCTGATATGCGCCGCGCAAAATTTGTCTCTTTTAGCATCTTCACTCATCGCATGAAATAAATTCTTCCAACATTTTTCTTGCAACATCATCACTATATTGCTTTGGGGGGTGTTTCATAAGATAAGCTGACGCTGCCTCAATGGGTCCGCCAAGTCCCCTATCCATTGCGATTTTAGCTGCTCTAATTGCATCAATAGCAATTCCTGCAGAATTTGCTTTATCATCAGCCTCCAATCTCACGTCTATACTATAAGGCATACCCGCCCACATAGCACCTTCTATTCTCATAAACATAATCTTTGTGTTTCCTAAAAAAGGAATGAAATCACTTGGACCAACGTATATATTAGCATCAGGCAACCTCTCCTTAAGCTGACTCTGAACACTTTCAGTTTTTGAAATTTTCTTACTCTCAAGTCTCTTTTGTTCCTTCATGTTTATGAAATCAGTATTTCCCCCTACGTTTATCTGATACGTCCTCAAAATTTTAGCCCCTCTTTCGTCGCAGAGCCTCACAAGAGTTCTATGCAATATTGTAGCTCCAACTAGCCCCTTTATATCGTCACCTACTACAGGAATCCCGGCCCTTTCAAATCTCCTTCCCCATCTGCCATCGCTTGCAATAAATACAGGAATGCAATTTACAAAAGCACATCCAGCCTCTAGTGCAACTCTGGCCCAAAATTCAGTAGCTTTCTGACTTCCCACAGGAAGGTAATTGATGATTACTTCCGTTTCCGTCTTCCTTAACTTGTTTAAAATTTCCTTTTTTAGTTGACTCGGGCTTTTTTTGTTTTTGATCGGATTTATCCTGTTCTCAACCCATATCCCTACTCCGTCTAGAACCGGACTCTCAGATACAATGCACTCGCTCTTAGGCATCCGTTCTACCCACCGAACCAAATTTGGTTCGCAGTATACAGCTTCGTGCAGATGCTTGCCTATCTTATTTTTTCCAACATCAAAGGCCGATACAAATTCTATATCGTCCCACGAATACTCCCCAACCTTCTCGTGCATTATCCCGATTACTTTCTTTTCTGGGTTTTGATGATAATATTCAATTCCCTGATATAGGCCAGCAAAACAGTTTCCGACACCTACGACTCCGACACGTATCTTTGACATGCAATCACGCAAAATATTTTAGTTCCATATAAATATATACCTCCATATAAATATATAAAATATATACATATATTTGCCTTTCCTTCGAATTTTCTCTTTGACTGCAACAAACGCACTTGGACAGTCATCCGCAGCATCAATACAAAGCTAAATAAGACCTTTCTCGTAATCCAATTATCCTTATCCCTTCGCCAAGCAACTTCCTTTTGAGAAGGATATCGTTTGTGCAAACGATTGCGGATTCCTTTTTTGCAAAATCAAATATCCACTTATCTACTTCTCCGTGACTTTCGACTATCTTTATTCTGCCCTCATCATTTAATTTATGCAACATTGTAATAGCAAGATTTGCCGCACGCCCAACCCTTCCTTTGTTACGCCGCAAATGCATAAGCTCCCCAACTACTCCGGAAGGCACTATTATTCTATAAGGACATTCAACTATTCTTCCTATCTCTGAAAAAATATCAACTCTAAACTGATAGGAAACAAGCAAAAAATTTGTGTCAAAGATAATAACTTGCATATAAACAAATCTTGCTTAACAAAAACTTTAAAGCAACTTGTCTTGACTTAACTATGCCAGCAATGTCTACTTAGACGCCTCCCTCACTTCTCAGTTCAAAAAGCAATATTTTTAATCTTTTATATTAAAACTAAACCATCTGCATCTACTCATCTCATTTTTGGAGGTGGCGTTGCAATGGAGAATTCTACTCAAATTCTCGTTTCGCTTTTCTGTGGTCTGCTGTCAATAGGCATTTCACTCTTTCTTTATCTCAAAATCCGGAAAGCTGAAAAAGGAGATCAAAAGATGAATGAAATTGCAGACGCGATACGCATAGGAGCAATTGCTTATCTAAAAAGACAAACAAGATACGTAGGTTTTTTTGCAGCCGTTGTGGCAGCAATTTTTTTAGTTATAGGCGCACTTTTTGATAGACTTTGGTTTGGAATTGCAATCGCTTTTCTGGTGGGAGCGGCTTCTTCATCACTAGCAGGTTATATAGGAATGGATATAACTACACAAGCAAACGTACGCACCGCACAAGCTGCAAAGAAAGGATTGGGTGAAGCGCTCAACGTTTCATTCCATGCCGGAGTTGTTATGGGTCTGGCCGTTGTAGGGCTCGGCTTGACTGGAATCTCAATTCTTCTACTCTTTTTTGACTGGACAATCTCAAACTCTATCTTAGTATCAGTTGAAAACCAGAGCGCAGCCCTAATGCAAATGATAGCTGGAATGGCCTTTGGTGCCTCCCTCGTTGCAATGTTTGCGCGGGTAGGAGGGGGGATATTCACCAAAGGAGCAGACGTAGGAGCAGACCTAGTTGGAAAAATTGAGAAGGGAATTCCAGAAGACGACCCTAGAAATCCAGCAGTTATAGCTGATAATGTAGGCGACAATGTTGGCGATTGCGCAGGTATGGGCGCAGACATATTTGAGTCATACGTAGTAACTCTCATAGCTTCTATGATTCTCGGAAACATCGTGCTTGGACCTAGCGGCATGTTTTTTCCTTTACTAATTGCTGTGGGGGGTATACTTGCAACGTTTATAGGCGCTTCTGTTGTAAGGATTAAAGATAATGCCGACCCTATGACAGCGCTATCAAAAGGCATTCTTGTAACAGCAATCGTATGCGCAACTTTATTCTATTTTTTGTCATCCTTCTCACTACCACAGGAAAGCTCGTTTGGCGTTTTTCTCTCAGCACTGGTTGGGCTTTGTGTAGGTCTTGCAATAGTGTATATCACTGATTACTTCACTTCCACAACCAAACCTCCAGTCAGAGATATAGCAACATCTTCACAGACTGGAGCAGGCACGAACCTGATTACAGGAATAGCCGTAGGTCTTAAATCGACTGCACCCTATGCTCTGACAATTTCTCTTGGTATTTTACTCTCCTTCAAGTTTGGTGGTGTTTATGGGGTTGCAATAGCAACAATGGCTATGCTTTCACTTGCAGGAATTGTTGTAGCTGTAGATACTTTTGGTCCAGTTGCTGACAACGCAGGCGGAATCGTTGAGATGTCTGGCCTTCCTGCCTCTGTTAGGGCAGTTACAGAAAGGCTTGATGCAGTCGGAAACACAACAAAAGCAACAACCAAAGGGTTTGCCATCGCGTCAGCAGGTTTGGCTGCGCTTGCTCTTCTTCTTGCCTTTGCTCACGAAGTGAACCTAACAGCCAATAAGCTTGGAATAACTGGCTTCCCTCTCTCTGCTTCCGGTGTACCAATAATAAATATAATGGACGCATCGGTTATAATCGGTCTTGTAGTAGGCGGAGCCCTTCCTTTCATCTTTTCTTCATATGCTTTGATGGCAGTAGGCAAAGCTGCCCAAAAGATTATTCTTGAAGTGAGACGTCAGTTTAGATCAATAGATGGCTTGATGGAGGGGAAAGCAAAGCCAGACTACGCTTCCTGTGTAGATATTTCAACTGATGCTGCTATTCGCGAGCTTCTTGTTCCAGGGCTTCTGGCAGTGGGAACTCCACTTGCAGTAGGCTTTATGCTGGATTCTGCTGCAGTTGCAGGATTCTTAGTAGGTGCCCTCATATCCGGCCAGCTTCTGGCTGTATTTATGAGCAACGCCGGTGCAGCGTGGGACAACGGAAAGAAATACATCGAACAGGGCAATCTTGGAGGAAAAGGTTCTGAAGCTCACAAAGCAGCAGTAGTTGGCGATACTGTTGGGGATCCCTTTAAGGATACAGCAGGCCCATCGCTCAACCCAATGATTAAAATTTTAAATACGATTTCCATCCTGTTCGTTTCATTCTTTTTGCAGTATGCACTGCATTTTATATGAAACCCATTCCCACTAACTCCAGATTAGGAACCCAGATCAGAGCAGTGGCCAATAATTTGCCAAGAGCTTAATCTGAATGCTTAAAACAGCTCCTGAACCCTTGTAAATTTGAGCTATCTACATCCCCTCTACACCCCCTCCAATACACCAAAAACGAATCACCTTGCAAACTCTCATCTTTTTAATTTTGTTGGCGCAAAACTATTCATTGTGTTGAATATCTTAGTTGTCGAAGACAACGAAACACTACTAAAGCTATATATTGAGGCATTTCGTGTAGCCTCCCACTCTATAGGCTCAGAAATCCAAATTACGACAGCGGAAAACGGACGAGTTGGACTAAAAAGATTCCTAGAGCGCTGGAACGATGGCCATCCATTTGATGCGGTCTTTACAGATGAAGATATGCCGGAAATGACCGGCAGAGAAATGAGCGCTGAGATCAGAAAGTTATGTGGAATCCCAATCATAAGAATAAGCGGAAGTTTGCAAAAAGAAGAAGGCTATTTTACGTTCAACCTTCAAAAGCCATTTAAGCTTTCAAATCTGATTGACATAGTCAGGAACATTAGAGATTCATTGGAGCTTTCACAATTACCAAAAAGCGAATCAAGAAAAGCATTTGCTAAGCCAACCAAAACCATCCCATTAACTAATGAAATCTCAAAAAACAAAAGACGCATTCAAACTGCCCAATAAACTAAACACCAACAATCCAAGCTACGTCTGGCACAAATTAATTCATTGGTGAATTCTTTTCGAATGAAAGAGCCGAGAGCGAAAGAAAATTAACTCCAAAAAAGGCACAAATTAATTCATTGGTGAATTCTTTTCGAATGAAAGAGCCGAGAGCGAAAGAAAATTAACTCCAAAAAAGGCACAAATTAATTCATTGGTGAATTCTTTTCGAACAGTCCCTGCGATTCTTTAACTCCGCAACTCTAAGCTAATAAATCATCAAAAGCGAAAGCTATTTATACGTATTAAGAGAATACTCTTCTTGACGTCTGCTGTTTGCGATTGTGCCTCGAACACAAAATCAAAAATCAAGGTGAACTTGTGTATTGGAAGATAGAATTGGAAGATAGAGTGCGCGTTCCTCCACAGTACTTTTCCATGAATCTAAACGATGCGATAACGCAGATTCTGCGCGAGAAATACGAGCGCATATGTGACAAAGACCTTGGCGTTATCATTTCAATATGGGACGCAAAGACTCATGGGGATGGAACGGTGATTCATGGAGACGGAGCAGCCTACTATGATGTATCTTTTTTGGCTCTCACATACCTCCCAGAGGTAAACGAAATTTACGAGGCAGAAGTTTCAGAACTCGTTGAATTCGGAGCATTTTTAGATCTCGGCCCAGTCGAAGGTCTAGTACATCTATCGCAGATAGCAAATGACTTTCTTACATTCAACAAAAAAATTCCCGCATTTGTTGGTAAAGAATCAAAAAAATCACTCAAAAAAGGAGACCATGTTTTTGCAAAGGTATCAACAGTAAGTATGAAGAGCTCACTAAATGATGTAAAAATAGGGCTTACCATGAGACCGGAAGGTTTGGGAAAGGACGAATGGATTGTGTTAGCAGAGAAGAAAAAAACGGAAGAGAGTAAAAAGACTCAGGAGAAAAAATAACAGGTTCGTTAGGGCAGGATAAAGAATAAAGAATAGGTCTGAAAAAGAATTAAATCTGAACAGAATTAAAGAAAAAAAAGCATCAAAAACATAAAGTTGTGGGTGAAATCT
Source organism: Candidatus Anstonellales archaeon (assembly GCA_038869735.1). Taxonomy (NCBI): domain Archaea; kingdom Nanobdellati; phylum Microcaldota; class Candidatus Micrarchaeia; order Candidatus Anstonellales; species Candidatus Anstonellales archaeon. The sequence goes on from JAWCQO010000002.1 coordinate 79,179, forward strand.
GAAAAATGGAAAAGTTTAAAGCATGTAAAAATTGCAGGACTCTTTTCATAACAGGTTCAACATGTCCACTATGTAACTCAAGTGATATTACTGATAAATATTCAAGTCAAATAATCTTTTTTGATATAGAAAAGTCCCAAATAGCAAAAAAATTTGGTGCAACGGTTCCCGGAAGATACGCGGTGCGTGTTAGATAGTAAACACCAGAGGAGTGTATGCATGGGAAATAAGAAAAAGAGGGGAAGGGAGCGTTTGCTGAACTGTAGCTCATGCGGTAGGAGAGTACCACGCGATAAGGCAGTTCAGTTTGACCGCACATTAATCTTTTCCACAGATATGAAAACAAAAGATGATGTTAAGGTCCTCTCTCGCGTTTCGAACAATTATTGTCCCTCATGTGCAAAAGCAATGAGAATATACGAAAAGAAAAAGGAGATACTCAGAAAGCGAAGGCAGCTGAGGGAATCAAGGCGGCATTTCAGGCAATCCTTCGGTCAGCAATCTACCTATCCTAAAAATCAGGAAAGTGGCCAGCCGCATTTTTCAAAAATTTCACAATAGTTAATTTAATAACAAGATATCACACTATAACATATTAACATATAACGCCATCAAAAAGTGGCGTACGTGGGGTGGCGTGATGGAGGAGACGATAAGTTTTGAAGGAAAAAAATATGTAGGCATCCGTCTCCAACTTGGAAACGTCCCTCTTATTATCATCAAAGCAAAACACGGCTACGTGGCATGCAGCTACATAGACAAAGAGACCGCAGAAAAACTTGGCGACATTGCTTGCTTTGTTTCTGGTGTAAAATCTTACGAAGATATCCTAAGGGCAAAAATTCGCTCTGCAACGCAATGGGCGGAAGACATAGGAATACGGGAAGGAATGAGCGTTAAAAAAGCACTGGAACTCATAGACTCCTATGATGGAAAATAGTCTTGTGGTAGATAGACATAAGAACTAGACGCTCTAAGACATTAACATTAAGTAACATAACTTAGGCAATTCAGCACTATTTGTTGTCGGGCATTCTCATCATCAAAATATCCGGGCTCTAATTCATCGCAGAATCTTCTGTTTCGAGTTGCCTGGGCTAATCTTAAAAGGCAGAGTATGGCCCCCCTCTTTGCCTCGCCCTCATCATTAATCCTATATTGATTACGAAATTGGAAGATTCCCTTACACGTATCAATTCCTTCTTGTACGTTACCCCTCATCATCACGGCATAAGCTGCTAAATTAGAAAAACAGTTTATCCTATTATCCACACCAACAACTTCCATACAGTCTCGCTGCTCATAATTTGTGCATCCTGACAAAATCACAAAAACAGACAAAGGTAAAAGTAAAATCAAAACCCCGTAACGTGATTTCACAGTGAACCATTCTCCATACTTGTTGTCTTTTCACTATCTCTGACAGTATTTTCACTTGCTCCTGATTGCTTTGAGAACGCTTCCTCTACAATTCTTTTCATATCTTCTACTGGATATCCACTTTTTATTAACCTTGTGTGTCCTCTTATTCCTCTCCCACTCTGCACAGTAGTAATTAAACCCAACATCTCAAGTTCATTTAAATACTCGCGATACCATCGTGCAGATTTTCGTTTTTTACCAAGCACGGTACATATCTTGCTATACTCCTCGTAAACTTCGCCTGACAGCAAAAAGTTTTCTTCGTTTTCAGACTCTCCAACCCCTATTGTCCCAAGCCGGGAGTATCTCCCCCCCCGAAGAGATAAATTGGCAACCGCATAGAGCACAAGCCTTTGATTTTCTGGAAGAGTAATTATGGTTTCTTTTACTAAGTCTTCTTCAACTTTCATACGAGCCTCTTCAACATGTTTATCACTTACCTTATCCGCTCCTTCGCTGTCCGCTATCTCTCCGGCTCGAAGCATAAGTTTTAGGGCATACCGCGCATCTCCTGTTTCATTGGCTGCAACTGCTGCTGCAAGGTTTAGAGCAGATTCGTCAAGTGCGCCTTCACGCAACCCAATGCTAGCTCTCTGTTCAAGTATAGTCCTCATCATTCTTACATCATAGGGAGCAAACGTCATCTCAATCTCACAAAGCGAGCTTCTACTGCGCGGATCTAACAGTTCCTTGAACGATAGGCGATTTGATATCCCAATAATTGAGATTCCTCCCTGTTTCAATTCGTCGTTTGCGCGCGTTAGCGCGTAAATAAGCTCATTTAAATCCTTAACCATATCTATCTCGTCCAAAACTACTATGAGTTGTATTTTGTTTTGTGATATCCACTCCAGGAGCTTCTCATATATAAGCGAAATGCCAAAACCTGCTTTCTCGAGTTCTGGCACAAACGTCTTGGTGATTTTGTGCATCACCTTGTATTTTGAGTTGTAAATGCGACAGTTCAAGTAAAACATTTTTGCATAATAGCTGTTAACTTCATTTAACTTCCCCATAACATGTTTAACAGAACAAGTCTTACCCGTCCCCGTTTTTCCATATATAAAGAGATTTTGGGCTCTTTTACCCTCAATTGAAGGCGAGACTGCAACCATTATACCCTCAATTTCTTTCTCTCTAAATGGAAGTATTGCTGGGATATAGTGGGGAGAAAGAACGTCCTTGTTCTTAAATACGCTTTTCCTCTCAAGCAATTGAGAAAAAGATGGCATATCCTACCCTCTCCATTTCTATCTCTCCCACGCAAGCAAACATTTATTAAGAAAAGCCTTATTAATCCTTTCCGTTTAATCATCATGGCTTATATTTGCTTTGAGGTGACCAATATGGGGATTTTTGAGAAAATCTCAAGGGGTTTGGGGCTTGGACGTGATATGAATATAGAAGAGTATATGGACACAGTTGAGATGGAAAATGTAGACGTCCTTCACGAAGCAGCCGACTTCTATGTAAAGCCGATAGCCTTGGAATCAGAGGAGGACATCTCAGTTATTCAGGACGAGCTTAAGAAAAAAAACATAATACTCCTCAACGTAACCCCTATCTCTAAACAGCCAAATCGCCTAAAGCGGATAATAGATGAGCTTAAGACTTACATTACAAAGACAAATGGCGATATTGCGCGGATTGACAACGATAAAATTCTGCTAACTCCTTCAAAAGTAAAAATAGTAAAAAGCAGGCGTAAGTAATTCTTCTTCCTTTTCTTTTTGTTTATCTACCACTTCATTTAAGCAACCTATGCTATTATCATAAAATTGCATTCTATCACGTCTTCTCGCCTTATGACCTTACTTTTTCCCAGCAAATACCTAATATTTCCTGCTTTTGTCCTACTCTTCCTTAAAACCAAATTTTCCAATCATCTTAACAAAAATAACAGGCAAAATACTCGTAGATTGCCCACCTTCCCCCTTCTTTTCATACAAAACCAAGTCTTGGTATACATCACCAACAGGGATTACCATCTTTCCATTTTCCTTTAGCTGAGAGATAAGTGGCGGAGGTATCTCTGGAGCCGCTGCACCTGCAATTATCCTATCATAAGGCGAATTTTTCCCATAACCGAGTGTACCATCACCAAGAACAAATTTAATGTTCTTTGCATATGAAAATGCAGACAAGCATTTTTTTGCCATACTAAGCAGTTCTTTCTTTCTCTCTATTGTTGTTACCCTACCATCTTTTCCAACGAGGAAAGAGAGGATAGCAGCAACATATCCACTCCCCGTGCCAATGTCAAGTACATTCATTCCTTCCCTAACATCAAGCCTTTCAAGTGAAAACGCAACTACACTTGGAGCCGATATGGTTTGTCCGTAGCCAATTGGTAGTGGCATATCCTCATAAGCCTGTGCCGAGTATTCGGGACGAACAAACTTTTCTCGCGGTACTTCAAGAAGCGCCCTTGCAACCCTTTCTTTACAATATCCCTTCAATATAAGAGATTCAACAAGTTCTTTATTTTTATTTATCTTATCTATCAACAAGCACCACCGCATTTATTTATAACCCTTCTAAAAACTCCAAGGATGCACGCATTCTCAATTTTTGTTGGTTGCGCCCTACCTAAAACCCTTCTAAATGCACAAGCCGTTTTTTGAGGATTGTTAAGTCCACCTTCAATCGCCATCTTCTCAAAAAACTTAACTGCCTGTTCCCTTTCCTTATATGTTGCAAGTTCAGCTCTCTTCTCTAAACGCAACTTAGACAGCTCATACAACACAATAGCAACAGCGTGAGAGACATTCATAACAGGATATATGTGATGAGTTGGGACGTGTATCATCATTTCACAAAGTTCAATTTCACTTTCTTTTAGTCCTATGCTCTCCCGTCCAAAGAGGACGGCCATTTTTCCCTGTCTTTTCATTTTTGAAAATTCTTTTAGTGAAATAGGTTGTCTAATGATGTGCTTGTGCCGTCTAAGTATTCCTGTAGTACCAACTACACTATCACAACCTGCTACAGCTTCCTCTAATTTAGCAACGATTCTTGCGTTTTCCAACACATCCAAGGCGTGCTTTGCATACTTCCTGGCTTCCAAGCCTATCTCACAGCGTGGCCTTACTAAATAAAGTTCATAAAATCCAAAGTTTTTCATTGCCCTCGCACAGTGGCCAATGTTAATCTGATGTTCTGGTTCAACAAGCACAACCCTAAGAAGCTTTTTAAGCATATGAAAACACACCAAACTATCTGACTCTGTCTCTATTTATCTGATGAGATATTTTTATTATCTAATAACACGCCCCTCTACAAGATCGATTATCGTGGACGGCTTTCCATATTCACATGGTCCTGAGTCAATTGCTACTGAAACGGATTCAATTATGCTTTTTTCAATGTCATTAAAAGAGGCAGGAGGATTTCTTTTGCTGATATTTGCGCTTGTAGTTACAACAGGCACTCTACAATGCTTTAGAAGTAATTCACAGAAGGCATGTTTTGGGATTCGAACGCCAAGCTTCCTGTTGGCTGATGCAGGAATTTCTCTTCCAGTCCTACATTTAAGTATAAGAGTATATGGGCCCGGCAGGTACTTTCTCAAATATTGCATCTGTTTATCGTCTACTATGCAATAGTCCTCAATCATCTTGATGTCTGCCATCATAACTGACAATGGCGCCTGTCTGTCCCTCCTCTTGACCTCATAAACCCGTCTCACTGCTTCAGTATTCGTTGCGTCACATCCTATCCCATAAAGAGTGTCTGTCGGATAAACGATAAGCTTCCCCGTCAACACCGCACGCGCGGCCTGAAGCACCGCTCTCCGAGGTTCCTTAAGAAAAGATACCACGACCATATCTCTCTATCCAACTAAAAGACTCCTTATAAATGCAAGAACTTGACATAACAAACGACTGTCACTCTCCATTCGTACGCTTCCATTTCCTCTCCTAACACTTAACCAAAAACATACCCATGCCGTTTTTGTCCGTTTTTAATGTAAGCCACATTTTGCTTTACCTCTCCCTGACGTCAATTTTTGCTCCAATGACTTTCTCAAGCTCCTTTATTGCCCCTCCCTTCTTGCCTATAATTTTTGGTATATCCTTCCGTCTTAGACCAATTATCACCCGGTTTCCACGAAATTCAATCTCAAAACCTCCCTTTACCCTTCCACTTAATAGCTTCTCAAGCTTTCGAGCCACTTCATCTTCATCTATAATTCGACGAGATAGACTTCTCCTTTCCATCTCTTCAGAAATAGGAAGAACAACTGTCTCTTCTCCAAATTTGTATATCTCATACTTCAACTTTTCAGTTTCAAAATCTTTTACCTCAATTACTGGTCTTGCTAAATCCTCCTCTGTCATTCCGGTAGGAACCTTAACTTTTAGCTCCATTGAATAGACTTCAGCTACCTCCCCTCCCCGTATCATTATTATGGTATCTATCACTTGTGGAATCATCCCAAGTTCAATCCTATTGATAAATCTCTGGACAGCATCTATTGTCCTGTTTGCATGCAATACCCCAACAAGTCCAATTCCAGCCATCCGCATATCTGCATAAATGTTGAAATCATCACTCTTTCTCATTTCATCATATACGGAGTAGTCTGGTCTCACAAGTAGCACTATGTCATTTGTAAGCTCAAACTTGCCCTCAAGCGGTGCGTATTGAGTAACCTCGTCACCAACTTGAAGGTCTCTTGGAGACTCCATGGTTTTTACAATTTTTCCACACGAAGAATAATAGTTAGCAAGAGCAGCGGCAAACGTGCTTTTACCGCTTCCGGGTGGTCCACATACGATTATTCCTTCTGCAGTTCCATCCAACCTTTCGCGGAGCTTTTTGCTCATATCATAATCCTCAAGTTTTCTGCTTAGTATGGGTCGAACAGCAGTAATCTCAAACCCATCTGAGAATGGAGGTTTAGTGATTACAATCCTGTACTTACCCATCTGAATTACCGTTGCCCCTTCTCGGTCTATTTCTAAGTAATATTCCTTGTTTCTTTCGGTTGCTTCAACAATTTCAGTTGCCATTCTGCGAATATCATTTGTTGTTAACTTTTGATCCCCCACTTTAGCAAGACGAAAATTTCCCGGCTTTCCGATCTTCGCCATCGGACATGCTCCGGCTCTCAAGTGAACAGACATTGTCTCATTTGAAAAATATTTTTCAAAAGCCAGCTCACTGACCTGCTCTCGAGCTTTGAGATAAATGACTTCAATGTCCTCTACCCTCGCAATCTCTGCCTGAACCGTATCCCCTGTAATCAAAACTGCCCCAAGCTGTTTTGCAAGTCCTCTTATGAGCGCATCAATTTCTCCCTTTTTTGCAAATTCAATACTTCGTGGGTCTGGTCTCTCTCCTCGAATTTCAACTACAATGCCCGTTTCCTCTCCAATCTCCCTTAACCTCTTTAAAACCGCAAGACCAGCGAATCCAACCTCTCTCTTACAATTAGCCTGATGTTCTATCTCAGCTATCGAAGCTGCAGGTATAACCAACGTTCCTGAAAGTCCAGCTGAGCGCACAAGCTCTATTATTCTTCCGTTTACTATAACTGATGTGTCGCATACAAAAACTTCAGGCATCTAAAAGCACCCATTCACTTTAAATCTCATATACCTTAAAAACCCCCTACCTGCGGACCGCACCCTAGCTAAAATTTATTATCTCAAAAATCAAAATTAAAACCCCTATGGTGCATTATTCCCTTCGCTCTGACTTCAAACCAACCGGAGACCAGCCAAAGGCAATAGAAGAGTTGGTTAGGGGACTTGATGGAAGAAGTAAACAAACTCTCCTTGGAGTAACTGGCTCTGGAAAAACGTTTACAATTGCAAACGTAGCCTATCGAACAAATCGTAGCATGCTTGTCATCTCACACAATAAAACTCTCGCTGCCCAACTCTATTCTGAATTTAAAGGGTTCTTTCCAAAAAATAAGGTAGGTTATTTTGTCTCCTACTATGATTACTATCAACCGGAGAGCTATATCCCGCAAACGGATACTTACATCGAAAAGGACGCAAAGATAAATGAAAAAATAGAAAGAATGAGGCTAAATGCAACGGCTCATCTCATGACTGAAGGGCCGAGCATCATAGTTGCTACGGTTTCCTGTATTTATGGCATCGGCTCTCCGGATGAGTGGAGAAAAATGAGTTTAGCTCTAAAAGTGGGACAGGACACACCAAGAAGTTCACTTATTGCTCGACTTATTGCGATGCAATACGAGCGAAATGATATCGCTCTTGCTCCTGGTAAATTTAGGGTCCAGGGAGAAACAATTGATATCATTCCAGGCTACTCTGACGAAATCGTGCGGTTATCACTTAACGACGGAACAATTGAAAGAATTTCCATCCTCGACCCTCTCAATATGAATGTTATTCAAAGACAATCGGACATTCTTCTTTTTCCAGCCAAACATTACCTGGTGCCAGAATCTGCAAAAGAGCGAGCACTTCGTGAAATTGAACTTGAGCTGGAGCAGCGCCTTCCAGAACTTGATGAACTTTGCGCTCATCGATTGCGCACCCGCACAAAATATGATATTGAACTAATACGGGAGATGGGGTACTGTAACGGAATTGAGAACTATTCACGCCATTTTGACGGAAGAAGCCCCGGTCAACCTCCATATACTCTGCTTGACTTCCTCCCTAAGGACGCAATAATAGTTATAGATGAATCCCACGTCACTATACCTCAACTTCATGGAATGTTCAGAGGAGACAAAACGAGAAAGAAAAACCTAGTGGATTACGGATTTAGGCTCCCTTCAGCATATGATAATCGGCCGCTCAAGTTTGAGGAGTTTGAAGAAAAGGTTTCTAATCACGACTTAATCTTCGTTTCCGCAACCCCGGGTGAGTATGAGAAGAGCCACTCCTCCCAGATAGTTGAGCAACTTGTTCGACCAACCGGCCTCCTAGACCCTTATGTTGAGGTGAGAGGCACCCACAACCAAATAGAAGACCTCATCCACGAAATTAAATTAAGGAGAGATAGAGACGAGCGCGTATTGGTAACGACACTTACAAAAAGGATGGCTGAAGATTTATCAGAGAGACTTATCCAAGCCGGAATTCGCGCAAGATACATGCATTCAGAAATAGAAACATTAAAGAGAAATCAACTTATAAGACAGCTGAGATTAGGCGAATTCGACTGTATTGTAGGAATAAACCTCCTGCGTGAGGGATTGGATATTCCTGAGGTGAGCCTCGTTGCTATTCTCGATGCTGACAAAGAGGGATTCCTCAGAAACGAGACAAGTCTTATCCAGACCATTGGAAGAGCTGCGAGGAATGTAAATGGAACTGCCATAATGTATGCAGAGAAAAAAACGCCAGCCATCTTGGCAGCAGTTCTTGAAACTAATCGGAGAAGGCGAGTGCAAGAAGAATACAACAAAAAGAATAATATTGTTCCAAGGAGCATTGTAAAAGATATCCCTGTACAGATAACGATTGAGTTTGAAGAGAAAGAAAGAAGAGTAAGCAGAGCTGAGATAAAACGTCAGATAATCATCCTAGAAGAAAAGATGAACGAAGCGGCAGAAAGGCTTGATTTTGAAGAAGCAATAGACCTCCGAGATAAGATAACAGAACTCAAAAGAAAAATGGCAAGGATGTAAAAGCAACCAACAAATAATTACGTTTATGTAATCTTTAGTAAGTTTAAAGGCGAGTTTAGATGCAGCAAGACAAGATAATCATAAAAGGTGCAAGAGAGCACAATCTCAAAAATATAAACCTCGAAATCCCACGCAATTCCTTAACTGTCATTACAGGAATTTCTGGGAGTGGAAAAAGCACACTGGCATTTGATACTATTTATGCAGAGGGTCAAAGAAGATACGTTGAATCTCTATCCTCTTATGCTCGTCAATTTCTTGGTATAATGTCAAAGCCTGATGTGGATTCTATAGAGGGTCTCTCCCCAGCAATTTCAATAGAGCAAAAGTCTCCCCCCTCCAATCCTCGTTCAACGGTTGGGACGATTACTGAGATTTACGATTATCTACGTCTTTTGTATGCAAGAATTGGAGAGCCTTACTGCTCCAAGTGTGAAAAGAAAATCACAATACAAACAACAGATGCCATCACAGACGTTATCCTTTTTTCCTATTCTGGAAAGAAGGTCGAAATCCTCGCTCCAGTTGTAAGAGGGAAGAAAGGAGTCCACGAGAAAATCTTTGAAAGAATCTCACAGATTGGTTTTGAGAAAGTAAGAGTTGACGGCGTAATTATTGATGTAGGGACAATCCTCCCCAACTTAGACAAAAACAAAAAGCACAACATAGAAATAGTTGTAGACAAGGTTGCATCGAACCCTGAAGAGAGAGGGCGACTATTTGAAGCTGTTCAAAAAGCACTTCTATATGGAAGCGGACTGGTAATAGTAAAAGCAGGAGATGAGGAGAAGCTTTTTTCCCAAAAAAATTCTTGTCCGGATTGCGGGGTATCCATCGGTGAGTTAGAACCGCGTACTTTTTCATTCAATTCGCCATACGGCGCATGCGAGGAGTGCCATGGCCTTGGAGTAAAAATGGAATTTGACCCAGAACTTGTTTTGGATTTTGATAAATCTATTGCGGACGGTGGAATAGTGGCTTGGAAATCAAACATAGCAAGTATTAGAAGCGGGATGCTTGAAACAGTTGGAAAGAAATACGGATTTGACCTCTTTACACCTCTTGGACAGATGTCAAAGCAACAGATAGACATTATATTATGGGGCAGCGATGAGATTTTCCACTACAAATTGCGCTCGCGCACTGGTAGCACCGTACACGAGTTTGACGGTTCATTCGAAGGTGTTATCCCCAATCTTGAGCGTCTATATCGAGAGACAAAGTCAGAGTGGAGAAGAGAGGAAATCAGAAAGTTTATGCGAGAAAGAACATGTCCTGCTTGCCAAGGAAAAAGACTCAAAAAAGAAGCTTTATATGTAAAAATTCAAGGAAAATCAATAATTGACCTTTGCGAACTTCCAATAAGCGACTGCTACAAGTTTATCTCTTCTCTCACTCTTTATGGAAGCCAAAAGATAATTGCTGAACCAGTCCTCAAAGAGATAAAAAGCCGCCTTGAGTTTCTTATAAACGTTGGAGTTTCATACCTCACTCTCTCAAGGACGTCCGACACACTTTCTGGAGGAGAGATGCAAAGAATACGCCTTGCTACGCAGATAGGTTCAAACCTAACCGGCGTAATCTATGTTCTGGATGAACCAACAGTCGGTCTCCATCAGCGCGACAACGAAAGACTCATATCTACTCTCAAATCCATCAGAGAGATGGGAAACACGTTGATAGTAGTTGAGCACGATGAAGAATGCATAAAAAATGCCGATTACATAATTGACCTTGGTCCCGGCGCAGGAGAAAATGGCGGGAGAGTGATGTTTGCAGGCTCACCCGAGGGAATTGGAGAACGCTCAGAATCGATAACAGGGCAGTATCTTTCAAAGCGCCTCTTCATTCCAATACCAAAAAAGAGAAGAAAAAGCACGAAGTTCCTAAAAATTAAAGGATGTCTTGAGAATAATCTAAAAAATATTGACGTGTCTTTTCCTCTTGGAACGTTTATCTGCATTACTGGCGTTTCCGGAAGCGGAAAATCAACTCTAATCATTGAAACACTATACAAAGGTTTGGCTCAGAAAATATACGGCAAGAAGGAGAGACCAGGAAAGTTCTCCGGTTTTGAGGGCCTTGACTACATAGACAAAGTTGTAATCATCGACCAAACACCAATCGGCAGAACACCAAGAAGCAACCCCGCGACTTATACTGGCGTATTCACTCCGATAAGAGAGCTGTTTGCAATGACTCCAAGTGCAAGGATGAAAGGTTATTTAGCAGGAAAATTTTCATTCAATGTGCAAGGAGGAAGATGTGAGAAGTGTGAAGGTGGAGGAGTGGTTAGAATAGAGATGAACTTTCTTCCAGATATTTATGTTCCTTGCGAGGAATGCGGTGGCAAAAGATACAACCAAGAGGCTCTTTCGGTTACATATAAGGAAAAAAATATAGCAGATGTTCTTGAAATGAGTGTAGATGAAGCATATCAGTTTTTTCAAAACATCCCCAGAATACAAAATAAATTATCATCCCTTAGAGATGTCGGTCTTGGATATATAAAGCTTGGACAACCAGCTACAACCCTTTCAGGAGGTGAAGCTCAAAGGGTCAAGCTCTCTTACGAACTATCAAAAAGACCTACGGGAAGAACCGTTTACATCCTTGATGAACCAACAATTGGGCTTCACTTTGATGATGTAGCAAAGCTTCTGGATGTCCTCGTGCGCCTTGTAGAAAAGGAAAACACCGTAATTGTCATAGAACACAATTTAGATGTGATAAAGACAGCAGATTACATAATAGACCTTGGTCCGGAAGGAGGAGAGGCAGGGGGAGAGATTGTTGCAACAGGAACTCCCGAGGAGATTGCCAAAAACAATAAAAGCTATACTGGCCAGTATCTAAAAAGAATTTTGCAGGAAAATTAATCTTGCCCTGAAGCCTGCCAAAAAATGGCACGAAGGGCCGGTTAAAAGGTTAACTGCCTAAAAAGTTTTGCGGGGTATAAAAAGTATATGGGTAGTCTTACAGCAATCACAAAGAAACACATGGAAGAGGAGGACGAATCAAACAAAGGGGGACTACTGCGTCAAATAATACTAGGAGGTCAGGACGGCCTCGTTAACGTTTTTGGTATAGTCCTCGGAGTCGCTACGGCAACCGAAAATCCACAGCTTGTTATAATAGCAGGATTAGCTGCGACTCTTGCTGAGTCCCTTTCGATGGCCGCTGTTGCATACACTTCCTCACGAGCTGAGGAAGACCACTACAAAAAGATGCTTGAAGTTGAAAAATGGGAGATCGAGAATCTCCCCGACATAGAAAAAGAGGAGATTAGGATAATCTACCGCAAAAAGGGCTTTAAGGGGAAAGATTTGGAGAAGATAGCTGACATTATCACCTCTGACAAAAATCTTTGGTTACAGGTAATGATGCAAGAAGAGCTGGGTTTCTCTGATATTCAGAAAATAAATCCTCCGCGTGAAGGAGTTGTTGTTGGATTGTCAGCGTTTTTTGGCTCCCTTATTCCTCTCTTCCCATTTTTATTATCGCCATCGTATTTCACACCAAGCATAGCATTCTGGGTATCTATTTTGTTTTCCTTGTTTGTCTTATTTGTAGCAGGAGTAATAAAAGGCAAGCTAACAACAGGCAGGCTACTCCATGATGGACTTGAAATGATGCTTATAGGCGGTATTGCAGGAATAGCGGGGTATAGTGTGGGTGCCGTTTTGGGAGTAGCTGGGTTTTGAATCTTTACTCTTTTATACGCCTACGCAAAAATATTATTGGATGCTGTTAATTTTTTCTTTAGGCCTTGGTGATACTCAATGTTAGATATATCCAAGATAACTCTTCCTTCCCTGCCAGGCTGCTATCTATTCAAAGATAAAAAAGGAACCGTTCTTTACGTAGGAAAGGCAAGAAATCTAAAAAAGCGAGTCAAGAGCTATTTTTCACGCAAGTGCGACAATAAAACCGCAACTCTTTTGGAAGAAAGCGCAAGCGTTGACTTCATCATCACAGACAATGAGGTTGAGGCTCTGCTTCTTGAAAACAGCCTTATCAAACGCTACTTCCCCAAATTTAATACCGAGTTGAAGAGTTCTGAAAAGTTTACATATATCGTTATAACAAAAGAAAAGTTTCCACGGCTTCTCCTCAGCAGAAGGATTAGAAGCCGGTTTGCACCCAATGGGAGATGGTATGGCCCCTTCGCGCGAGGTTCTGCGCGCATTTTAGTTGCGGATACGCTCAGAAAAGCGTTCGGAGTCAGAATCTGCAAAAGATTGCCAAAAAAAGCTTGCCTTCAGTACTATCTTGGAAACTGTACAGCTCCATGCGAGGAAAAGATAAGCGAAGAGGACTACCTCAAGCGTATATCAATATTGGAATCTGTGCTTACAGGGGAAGGCGAATCCTTTAACAAGATACTTGAAACTATGCGAAGCGAGATGAAGAAAGAATCAGACAAGAAAAACTTTGAAAGGGCAATGACTCTAAGGGATAGCATACGACTACTTGAAGGCCTTTCCCAGAAACAGAAGATTGAACGCAAAAAGGCAGGAAGCGAAGACTACATCTCATATATTTCAGTGAACGGAAAAGTAACTCTCCAAATATTTAAAGTGATAGAAGGGGTAATCCGCGACAGAGAACGATTTTTCTTTGAGGCAAGAGAAGGAGAGGAACTGGAAGAATTCCTAAGCAACTATTACGAAAGAGACAACACTCCAGACGCAATCTATTTAGAAAACAAATTTGAGGGTATTGACGCAATGGAAAAGTATCTGACAAAAAAGGCCGGAAGGCAAGTTAGACTATTAGTACCAAAAAAAGGAGAGAAACTAGATATACTAAATCTCCTTAAAAAAAATGTGGAAGCCGAAGTAACAGGAAAAACCAATCCTGCGCTTCTTACACTCCAAAAGGCACTAAAGCTCCGCGAAATTCCACGGGTTATCGATTGCTTTGATATATCTACTCTCTTTGGTAAGGATTCCGTAGGGAGCGTTGTTCGTTTTGTTAATGGAAAACCAGAGAAATCATCATATAGACGCTTTAAAATACGCTTTGCAGGTGAAGGGGGAACCAAACAAGACGACCCAAATATGATAGGTGAAATAATCTTTAGACGGTATAAGCGGTTAATGGAGGAAAATGCTCAAATGCCAAACCTTGTCCTGATAGATGGCGGCACATCGCAACTTAAAAGAGCAATGGAAGCTCTCTCTCGTCTTCGCACGGATATAGACTGCATCTCGCTTGCAAAAGGAGAGGAAGCTATATACTCTCCTAACTTTCCTCAAACAATAAAGCTTGGTAAGAACAACGAAGGCTTAAAAATCCTCATCTACGCTCGGGATGAGGCTCACAGATTTGGTTTATCCTACCACCGCGCTTTGAGACGAAAAGCCGTTAAACCACATATTTATTGATTTATTCAAATTAATTTATTCAATCTTTGCAAAGACTATTGTCTTGAGATTTGAATCTGTCCCAGAGCATTTTTTGCAACTTACATACCAAAAAAAGAACTCGGTAGGTGTTTTTGAAAACTTCTTTTTGCACAGTTCTGAAAGCTCAGACAGCGCAGAAGAGAGCCCAGAATACGCTCCAACATAAGACTTAGACAGAAAAGTTCCGCTGAGAAAAACATTCTGTTTATCGTCTGGATGAGGTTTTTGCACTTCAAAAAGCACCTTTCCCCAGAAAAGCCCCTCCATTCCGTAAAGCATCATTTGCGGAGATGAAGCTCCAAGCGAGTGTTTTTCAATCTGTTCGCTTGCGTATTTTATAGTTGCTTTTAAGTTTATTGGTACGTGAAACAGCTGTAATACGTTAACTGCCAAAAAAGGTTTTTGTTTGAATTGCCATACTCGCTGATCATATTTTTTTACGTCCAAGTCAGGATAGCACATGTCGTCTTTTGTTTGACCTACCATAAAACTAATAAGGCAATTCAACTTATAAAAGTTTATTACGATAGCGCTTGGGCAATCTTTTCCCCAAAGATGGTTGCAGAATTTGGTCCGTCTGCAGTTATTATTTTGCCATCTCGCTCAACAGAAGCTCCTGTGTAATACGAGCCAGCATTCTTCAAAAGCTCCTTTGTTTTGCTGTCAGGAAACGAAGTAACCTTTTTCCCATTAACTATTCCGGCAGATGCAAGTATGCGAGGAGCAATACAAATTGCTCCAACAACCTTTCCGGAGGCGTAAGCCTCTCTTGCAAGCTTTAAAACATCAGGATTTTCTGCAAGTCTGTGTGACTCTACTCCCTTGCCACCAACAAAAACAACTGCGGAATAATTTGCCAGCTTTACTTGTGAAACAAGCAAATCAACATTTGTCCTTCTACCAAGCATCCCCACAGCTTCTCCCTTTTTTGTGCTTGCCAATTCAGAATCTACGACGCCTACCTTTTCCAGAGCCTTTTTAGTCTCAAACAGTTCTTCGTCTCTAAAATCAGAAGGAGCAATTACAAAAAGGACTTTTTTCATATCAAACACCCTCCTTTTACTCATTTTTTGCTTTTGTAATAAAAATATTGCCCTGCTTCTTTTTGTTTTCTATCCATAATCGAATCAGGTTTGTTTATT
Organism: Candidatus Anstonellales archaeon; assembly: GCA_038869735.1. Taxonomy (NCBI): domain Archaea; kingdom Nanobdellati; phylum Microcaldota; class Candidatus Micrarchaeia; order Candidatus Anstonellales; species Candidatus Anstonellales archaeon. The sequence goes on from JAWCQO010000002.1 coordinate 94,775, forward strand.
CTCGGCCTAAGAGTGTCTACATCCCTTCGCATAGTTATCCCCATACTCTTGAGAAAAGAGTTCATTCCATTTATCTTTGACTGCGGCGAACTTGCATGTCCATAAACAGATGACCTCCCATCAAAAACTATAATACGAGAAGCAAGCGAATCAATCAAAACGACGTCATGGTCTATAACCAAAGCCGATGAACTAGAATTCACAATCAAGCTTCTAATAAGCTCTGAAAATTGAAGCCTCTGCTCAATGTCAAGAAATGCAGAAGGCTCATCTAATAAATAAAGCTCAGCTTCTTTTGAAAGACACGAAGTTATTGCAACTCTCTGGAGTTCTCCGCCAGACAACTGAGTTAGCTTTCTTAGCATAAGGCGTTCAATACCCAATCTCCTTTTACATTCCTCAAAGAATTGCGCATTAAGCTTTTGGGATGAGAAAAATTCGCTAACCGTCATCTTTGCATCTGCGCTTAAATACTGCGGTTTGTACGAAAGAGAGACTCTGGGTAAATCCCCATATTTTTCATCTGGTTTCTCAATTCCACAGATAAGCTTTGCAAATAGTGTTTTTCCAAGCGCGTTCTTACCTACCACTCCCACGATTTCGCCTTCCATTATCTCCCCAGCTTCCGAGGAGAAAACAAATCCAGGATATTTTTTTTGGAATTGTGGATAGGCCAGTTTAACGCTTGCTTTTCTTTCAGATTCACTTCCAAAAGAAAAGCGTATCTCGTTTTCTCTGAAGCGGACATTCTCATCCCTAAGAACTCCACTTAGGTATTCATTTATCCCTCTTCTCGCACTCTTAAGGCTCGAGACTACGCCGTAGCCGTTCTCATGCCCCCAAAAGATGTACACATAATCACACAGGTAGTCAAGCACCGCTAAATCATGCTCAACAACCATCACATTTTTTGTTTCACCAACCTCTCTTATAGCAACTGAAATAGCTATCCTTTGTTCGATGTCTAAATAAGAAGAAGGTTCATCAAAGTAATAGATATCAGCGTCTTTCAGTAACGATGCAGCTAGAGCAAGGCGCTGAAGCTCGCCTCCAGAAAGGTTTTTGATCTCTCGTTCCAATATATCCTGCAATGAAAATCTCCTGACCACATCCTCAAAATTTCCTCTTTCGTCAATTCTTTTTAGAATCTCATTTACCTTCCCAGAAACCACATCCGGAATTTTATCTATATTTTGCGGCTTGTAAGATACTACAAGTTGCTTTGCTCTTTTATCCAAAAAATAATTTTTTATCGCAAGTGGAAGATCAGGAGGAAGACCTTTCTCTTCATCATTTTGACTAAGGTTCCCAAAATTCGGTGAGAGCTTCCCTGACATAATTTTTATAGCTGTACTCTTTCCAATACCATTTTTTCCAATTATGCCACAAACGCCTGCTTGGGGTATGGGGAGGTTGTATAGCCTAAAGGAATTAACACCATATTGGTGAATGAGAGTCCCAGTTTCAGATGGTAGATTGATTATATCTATGCAATCTACAGGGCACTTTTTAGGGCATATACCACAACCGGTGCATAACACCTCGGATATTACAGGAAAACCTTCGTTGTCTATCCATACTGTCTTATCCCCCATCTTTACTCCAGGGCATACTTTCATGCAAACATAGCCGCATCTTGCTCCAAGGCAAAGAGAACGGTCTATTATAGCTATTCTTTTATGACTCTTTTTCATGAAAATCAGCTTTATTCTATCCTAAACCTAAGAATTGCAGCCAGTCCACCAAAACCATCCAACTTTTCTGCAGGGCTGCAGCCTGATGAAAATACATGCAAGTTAACTTTCATCAAAACAGCCTTTTCAACAAGCTCCGAGACGTCTTTTCTTTTTCTCAAGAGAGAGTCAAGTACAAGGAGCTCCGAAACAGCTCCATACTCCATTGCCCTTTTCACTTCATCAAGTCCCCAAGCACAAAGGCCGTCTTCCCGGCCAACATGCTCCATAAACTTATTCATAATTGCGGCGTTGCGTTCAATCTCATGCTCTACTATCGCTTTTGATATTGCTCCTCGCGAAAGAAGCTCCTCAACACCACTTCTTTCTGCATAAGAGACAGAATCAAACACTATTTTTTTGAGAAGTTGAGGGTCTTTGTGCATTATGAATTTCTTTAAATTATCTTTTGTAAATCCAGGTCCAGCTATAACTATTCGCTCCTCCTTTCTTTCTTGGACTTTTTTTAATATCTCGTCAAAATACTCTCTCTCCTTTTCTGCAAAGCGCTCATCCCGTTTTGATGCTTTACTCTCAATCTCAAAATCATAATGTACCCCTCTTCCGGTGAGAGTTGCAAAGAGCGCTTTTTCATTGTCTAATACCACTATAATGACTTTCGGTTTCTTCGAGTCCATCACTGCTTTTTTGAGTCTCTGAAGTTCATGTTCCTTCCAATCTTTCTGTATAACAATCGGAAAGCCAGTTTCAACATCTACCGTGTGATATTGCCCACGGGGCGCGTATTCCTCAGGCTCTCCGGAAATTATTTTTCCAGTAACCCTCAGCCTATTTAGCTCTTCAGAAAACTCTACTTTTTCAGCCTCTAATTCTATATTAACAGGCATTTTTTCTCCTGCGTCATCCTCTGTTGGCTTGAATCTCCTCCAAGTTTTTGAAAATACACGGTCTCCGATATTAAGAATACTTCCAATATGCCACAGGTCCTCTGCATTTTCCGGAATTATTCTTATCTTTCCTTCTTTTATATGAGAATAGTTAACCCTCATCCTTTAGATTGTAATTTTTAGGATTTAAAAAGTAAGAAGGAACAAAAAGAAAGAAAATGAAGAGCGCTTAAAAAATAAGCTCAAAAAGTTAGGCGTTCTTCATTTTAGCTTCACAAACATACCCGGCGCTGTCAACATAGTACATGTATCCAGACTTTCGTGTAATCTTTTCGTTGCCGACTTTCTTCTTGCGCCCACCTTTGTTGTGTTTCATAGGCGAAGCCCAGACATAGCCATCTTTCCCTACATAATAAAGATAGCCGTCTTCTCTATTTATCTTCTCAGAACCAATTCTTTTTCCCATTTCTTACACCTCCAAAGAGATACCAAAACAAAATACCATAGAGAATATTTAAAATCCTTTCTCTCGATAAGCGAACAATCCTACCTCCATAAAATCAAGGATTCTTTCCAATCAGCATAACCTGAGCTAATAGCGCTTCCAACTGTATTCTCTCATTGGCACCCTCAACCATTCTAAAATTATACTCTCCTATCCGATCTACAAGATGAACTTTTTTTTCTTCTGCAATTGGCAACGAAGGTACCTCTCGATAGATTTGCAAGATTACATCCTCTCCAGACATTCCATATTTTATCATAAGCTCATCTAACATGTTTCTAGCTTCACTAAACCGTCCGCGAAGAGCCGCTTCAATCATTTTTCTTATTTCAGAAGGCTGTGCATGCGAGCCCATCTTATAAACTGCCTCTGGTGTTATCTTTTTTGATTGGAAAGAAACGCCCTGCAAGACGTTTATTGCCTTTCGCATATCCCCTCCACTTACATATAGAAGCGTTGATATGGCCTCTTCTGATATCGTTAAACCTTCATTTTTAGATATTCTCTCAACCATGCGGCGCATGCTATCATCTGAGAGAGGCAAGAACCTAAACACCGAACATCTACTCTGCAGTGGCTCTATTATTTTTGAGGAGTAGTTGCACGAGAGGATAAAGCGCGTTGCTGAAAGGTATCTCTCCATCGTTCTTCTAAGTGCATGCTGCGCATCCGGAGTAAGCGCATCAGCTTCATCTAAGAATATAATTTTAAACGGGACGGACTGTATAGCGACGCTGCGCGCAAAATCCTTTATTTTTCCCCTTACTACATCTATGCCCCTCTCGTCACTTGCGTTGAGCTCTAAAAGGTTTCCTGAAATGTCCTCTCCATACAAATCATGTGCAAGTGCTATGGTTGCCGTTGTCTTTCCAATTCCAGGTGGCCCAGCAAAAAGGAGGTTTGGTAAATTACGGCTTTTCACAAAAGCCTTTAATGCCTCAACAACGTAATCCTGCCCAATCATATCAGAAAGCGTTTTTGGGCGATACTTCTCGGTCCAAGGTAATATCTCTTCCATAAAATCGCGCAATAGTTTTTTTGGGACAAACCTTATATAAGTTGTTTTGACCAAATAAACATAGCTCTCTACCTCAACACGAATAGCAGGTTGTTGCTCCAGCGGTGCCTAATATGGACGAGAAAAAAAAGGATCTTGCATTTATTTTACTTACTTCAGCAATCCTGTTGTTGCTTATCTATACAACTGGAGCTGGTGGTTTTAATCAAGCAGGAATAGCGTTAATCGCACTGGCTTTTTGTGGTGTGGTCAGTGGCTATATTATGTTTGACATTTTTAGAAAAAACTTGACTGCAAAACAATCAGGGTTAGTTATGGCTGCATCATCCATCCTCGCAATTGTAGCCTCCTCAATCCTCATTCTTGGAAAATTATCCTTTTCCAGCCTCGGTTTCATATTTATATTATTCTTCCTCCTCCCACCAATAAGCGTGATTAGCAGAACACGCCTTGTCGAATCTTGAATAGGGGCATGATTGAAATGCACAATCAAATTTCTCTTGAACAAGAAATATTGGATTTTTGGAAAAAGGAGAAAATATACCAAAAGTCAAACAATAAAAACAAAAATAACGAATTGTTTTTTTTCTGTGACGGCCCCCCTTACGCCACAGGACAGATACACCCCGGAACAGCATGGAATAAGTGTCTCAAAGATTCAGTATGCAGATACAAGCGCATGTGTGGAAAATCTGTTCGCGCACAGCCAGGCTACGATACCCACGGCCTTCCCATAGAAGTAAAGGTGGAACAGGAGCTACAAATAACTTCCAAGAAGGAGATAGAAGAGCGGGTAGGTGTTGAAAAATTCATAAACAAATGTAGGGACTTTGCAACTCGCCATATCTCACTAATGAGTAGTCAGTTTGAGCGATGCGGAGTATGGATGGACTTTGATTCTCCTTATATAACTTACAAAGACAATTACATCGAATCTTCATGGGCAACTATAAAGAGGGCTTACGAGCGAGGGCTTCTGTCGCGCGGTCTATACGTGCTTCCATACTGCGCAAGATGTGAAACTACTCTCGCAAACTATGAATTAGAATATGAGGAGGATACCGACCCAAGCATCTACGTAAAATTTAAGCTTCAAAACTCAGACGAATATTTGGTCATATGGACAACTACTCCATGGACACTCATATCCAATATGGCAGTGATGGTTCATCCTACATTAACATATGTTAAAGCAAAAGTAAACGGAGAAATTTGGATAATAGCAAAGGAGAGATTAGATGCAGTGATGGCTTTTGCCAATTCTTCAGCAATCATCATTGGGGAATTCTCTGGAAAAAAACTTGAGGGACTAAAATATGAACATCCACTACAAAAGAAGATAGGGAAGGAATATGAGCGAAAAGTCGTTTTGTCTGACGAATTTGTTAGTGTTGAAGACGGAAGCGGACTTGTTCACTGCGCACCAGGTCATGGCCCACAGGACTTCATAATAGGAAAGAGATTTGATATAGAAATATTCTCTCCGCTTGATTCTGCAGGAAAATTTACCTCTCAAGCAGGGGCTTATGCCGGCAAGAAGACAAATGAAGTTGAAGAGGAAATACTCTCTGACTTGGAGAATTCCGGTTGCCTTATCTATGCAGGAAAAATGAGGCATCGCTATCCTCATTGTTGGAGGTGCAAAACAAAGCTTATCTACTTAGCTACTGAACAGTGGTTCATAACAATAAACAAGCTCAAGGATAGGATGCTGGAAGAGATAGAAGAATGCAAATGGCAGCCTCCATTTGCAAAGCTTAGGTTTATCGATTTTGTTCGGGCTGCCCCAGATTGGTGTATTTCACGTCAAAGATACTGGGGAATTCCGCTTCCTATTTGGGTTTGTAAAGATTGCAGCGCTTTTAAGGTTATAGGTTCGCTGGCAGAGCTTGGAGTGAACATCAATGATCTTCATAAGCCTAAGCTGGACAAAATAGAGCTTGACTGCGAGAAGTGCTCAGGCAAGATGAAAAGAACACCAGATATTCTAGATGTCTGGTTTGATTCGGGCAACGCAGTTTGGGCTCAGTTTGAGGGAAGCGAATACCCTTATCCTGCCCACCTCATCATAGAAGGAAAAGACCAAATTCGAGGCTGGTTCTACTCTCTTCTTGGAAGTGGCATTGTCCTCAAAGATAAAATACCATACGCTTCAGTTCTCATGCACGGATTTTTTGTAGATGAGAAAGGAGAAAAAATGTCAAAATCTCTTGGAAATTTTGTTCAACTTGAAGAAATCATAGGAAAGTATGGAGCAGACCCATTTAGGCTATGGTGTCTCTCATCAACAATATGGGAAGATTTGAGATTCTCTTGGGATGAAATACGCGAAGCTTCGCGAGATGTTGGAATCCTCTATAACCTCGGCATCTATCTTCAGCGTTTTTATCCTGAAAGCAAGATACCTTTCAAAAAGCCTACCAAACCAGAAGACATCTATATTCTCTCACGGCTTGAAAGCACTGCAAAAGAATGTACTGAAGCCTTTGAAGAATACAGAATCCACGACGCAGTAAAAGCTATCAGGAGATTTATAGTTGAGGACATCAGCCATTTCTACCTCAAACTTATCAAAAAAAGAGATGACGAGGAGGCATTGTCATACCTCTATGGGTCGGTGCTTGGTGCCATAACGTTGGCTTCCCCAATAATACCGTTCACCTGCGAAGCAGTATATCAAAATTTTTTCAGAAGGTACGAAAAAGAAGAATCAGTGCATCTGCGGCCATGGTATACGGCAGATGATATGGGTATAAATAGACTTATAGAGCGGAGAGTCAGCATTGTATTAGAAATAATAGCGGCTGCCACACACGCGCGACAAAAAGCAGGAATAAAACTTAGGTGGCCGCTTGAGGAGATGCTTATCTGGAGTGAAAACAGTGAGGTAAAGGACACTACAGTAGAACTTTCCCAGATATTATCCGAAATGGCTAATGTAAAGAAGGTTTCGTTTGCAAAGCCACATTCACTAACGTTTTCATTGACAATAAATTACGAAAAGATAAATGAAGAATTCAAACAAAATGCACAATGGATAATTGATAAGCTTAAAAAAGCGGACCCTGAAGTAATAGAAAGCGAACTTTTAAAAAATGGAATGTTCGTTCTTGAGAAATACAAGATTACTAAAGAAATGGTCTCAGTTGCACAGCAGGCAGCAGAGGGCTACGCCATATCTTCTTTTGATGACGGAATTGTTTATATAAAAACAAAAATGTCCAGACAACTTATGTGTGAAGCAATGATTCGTGAAGTTGCAAGGAGGGTACAGATCGAGCGCAAGAAACTAGGTCTCGTCGAAAAGAACAAGATATCGCTTGAAATCTCGTGTAGCAACGAACTCAGGTCCATGCTTGAAGAGGGCAGAGAACATCTTGCTACTCAGGTTAATGCTTCCTCTTTGGAGTTTTCCAAAGACCTAAAAAACGCCTCTCGTTTTGAAATAGACGGAGAAATAGTCCTCATCAGAATTACAAGATTATGATGGCAACCAACTTACTTACACCATCCAGAAATTTACCCCAAAAATCTCGCCTCCGAATGCCCTCGAGAGCTGAATAACCGCAAACGCTGAAATTAAAAAGCCAAAGAATGGCATAATAATGTTCTGCATAGTAAGAAGAGAAAGCAATGCTGAGTATTTTGCAAAAATCTCAGCAACCCTATCAACAAACTTTTCGCTTCTTAATCTGTCTATTTGATGTCTTATGTTTGCGCCATCAGATAAATCAACTGATGCTATAGCCCCAAAATCCGCATGAAAGTCTGAAAGTGTACTTGAGAGCCCCTCGTACGCTATCCATCCATCAGATTCTAATGACAATGAAAGATAGATTGAAAGAGGAAAAAATATGTAGGCTCCAATCGCAAGTCCAATGAACGCTCCCCCTATTTTTCTTGTTGCAAAGAATGAACGAAAGAATATCCCAATAGGAAAAAGAAGAGAGAGTGCGTATTTAGATAAAAAATCAACAATCAAATATTGAATATTCGTAGCCACCATAATGATCAGAAGATAAAACTGTATAAGCCACAGATTGGTTGCCGAAGATTCAAGGGAAAAAAACGGCTGCGCTGAAACAGAACCAAAAGTAAACGAGAGTTTAGAAACAAATCCTATTATGTTGGTTGTAACTGCACTCGACTGCATAAGCGCTGAGAGCTGGCTATAAACTTTGTTAAGGCTACAAAGAGACGTTGCAAGTATAGACGCATCTCCAAGACAACCATCAAAAAGAAGCCCTGGAGGTACACTCTCCTTTCCTAGCGAATCTATTATGGTGGTAATCGTAAATGCCCCTCCAACAAGAGCTCCATTTATTATCGACTGAAAGAGCTCCTCAAAACCAAAAGCGCTTAGGCGCTTTGACGAAAACGCCTTCCCTAAGCCTATCAAAATACCGGAAATTATTATCGATATCAGAACTAGCGTTGAAGCAATAGCATAGCTTGCTCTTGCAAAGCTTTCATCCACTATCATAAGCCTCGAGTCGGTTTGAGCTATTGAAGTAGTTTAAGCGAAGTGTCCCGTATAATAACCGCAGCCCCAAGTATAGCTGCAACAATAATGCCGCCGACAATCATCCCAATTGCAACGCTCTGCCACCTTCCTTTGACTTCGGACGGTTGAGTTTGTGCAACGCCGTATACTATACCTCCAAGCACAATAAGTATAAGCGATATTACAGGTCCGATGTTAGTAAGAGTGGCCTGTATTCCAGCAAGAAGCGTTTCTATATATGCCATTTTTCTTACCTCCTAACCAAAAATACAAACATCAGTGCTCCAGCCGCAGCAAAGATAGCAGAACCTATTGACAACAAACCACCCAACATTATACTTGAAATTACTGCGATTACCAAGACATCAGTGGTTGCATTTATATTATTGTAAACATCAATCGCTATTGTAATAAAGATACCAATTGCAGAACCAAAAAGGCCACATATAGCACCCGTAAAGGCATTTACGCCTCTCTCCATTACTCGTCCCTCCAAATTTCTAAGTACAAAAGCAGAGATCATACCCCCAAGAAAAGATGCTACGCAGATTGCAGGAAACAAAATCCACGAGTAGACTCTTAATTCTGAAACTCTTATAAGTGAAACGGTCAGCTTCACAATATGAAATGCCACTATTATTGAGCTGCCCATTCCGGCAGCAAGTAAAATATTTGTTATTGGCCACATTTTTGCAGAAGGAGTATCCATTGCAACCTGACTGATACCATAATCGGGTGACCCTTCTTCTTTTCTTTTTTGCGAAGGAGGCATAATTCCTTTACTCTCTGACATTTTTTAAATGTAATGTAGGTCTTGAGTCTCAAAAACAATACAGCTTTTAAGCAATCTCAAATTAGTTATATTACAATGGCAAAGGATGAGAAAACGATTGTTGAGCTAGATGCATCAAAAAGCGCTCAAGAAAATGCTTCAACTTATTTTGAGATGGCAAAAAAGGCAAAAGTAAAACTTTCTAGAGTAAAGGCCGCCCTTGCTCAGAGTATCCTTGAACTTGAGAAACTAAAATCAGAAAAGCAAAAAGATAGGGGGTCCAATAGCTTAAGGGATTCTTCATCCCAACTTCTAAGTCTCTTTAGTATAAAAAGAAAGAAAGAATGGTTTGAGCAATTTCACTTCTTTGTCACTCCTCAAAAAAAACTCGTAATTGCCGGAAGAAGCAGTAAGCAAAACGACCTAATCTATTCGAAATATATAGAAGACAACGACCTTTTTTTTCACGCAGATATCCAAGGAGCTCCCGCAACGGTACTAAAAAATGGGCTGCATGCCGATAATCCAGAAAAGCTCCTTAGTGCTCAGTTTGCGGCTTCTTATTCTTCTGCTTGGAAGGTAGGAGCAGCAAGTGTAGATGTCTATGCAGTAAGAAAAAATCAACTTTCAAAGCACTCACATGGAGGATTTATTCCCAAGGGTGGCTTTGCAATCACCGGAGAACGGGAGTGGTTTAGAAAAATCCCTCTGGGTTTAAAACTGTATGTTGATGAAAAAGGAATTCCACGAGTAGTTCCTGAAAAAATGAATTTAATGCACAACTCAGTTCTAATCTATCCTAGGGGAAAAGATGACAAGCAGGAAGCTGCAAAAAAGATTGCTAAAGCACTCTCTTGCGATAAGGAAGAAATACTTTTACTTCTGCCTTCTGGAAAGTTTAGGGTAATTTCAGAATTTACCGATAAAGGAGCGAGGGGCTAACATGAAACAAAAAAAAGTGCAAATCGCAGATGGCGTCTTTATGGTTACAAGTCAAGAAGGCCTCTGTTCTAATGTCTACGTTCTGATAGGCCGCAATGGAAAAACTCTCCTTATTGATTCCGGAAGCGGGATTCTAGAATTTGATTTTGACCCTGACATCTGCCTCTTAACACACGGACACCTAGACCATACCTTAGGAGTCAAAAGTAGCTGGAATGAAGTTTATCTTCATCCTCAAGAATTTTCCTTTAAAGGTCCATATATCAAAATTCCTGACAACGCAAAAGCCTTTTCAAAATTCAACGTTTTATTCCCACCATTTTTTCTTGAAATAATTCACACGCCAGGGCACACTCCCGGTAGCGTTTGCATTTTTGAACGAAAAAAAGGAATCCTTTTTTCTGGAGATACAAAGTTTGCTAAAGGAGGGCGGGGACGAACCGATCTTGGCGGCGACGAAAATAAAATAATAAATTCACTAAATCTAATAGAATCCCTACCATACAAGCTTCTCTGTCCAGGACACGGAGACATTGAAAGAAGAAAACAAAGAACTCTTTAGCGAGATGCTTAAGAATGAGGAAAAAAGGCCCAATATTAAAAGAAGAATACAGAAGGTTAAAAACAGCCATTCAGGCAAGGATATCCGAATTCGAATCTTTAGGGCGCACAGGCAACAAGAGCCTAATTTTTGCAGAACTCTGTTTTTGCTTACTAACTCCACAATCGTCAGCCATACGAGCAAACAAAGCAATTCAGGATCTTAAAGAGGCCGGCCTTCTTGCAGTTGGAAGAGCAGAAGAAATAGCTCCGGTCATAAAAAAACACGGAGTGCGCTTTTTTAATACGAAAGCAAAGTACATTGCTAGCGCAAGAAACTTCGACTTGACCAAAGTGTTGGAAATTGCTAAAAGGGATGAACGGGAAGCCCGCGAATTTTTGGTCAGAAGCGTAAAGGGAATGGGTTATAAGGAGGCATCACACTTTTTGCGCAATATAGGATTTGGAAAAACACTTGCAATTCTTGATAGGCACATTTTGAAGAATATTGCTCGGGAAGGAATAATGAAAAAGGGAGCTATCCCAAAGTCACTTAAAAAGACAGATTATCTCCATATAGAAGAAAAACTTTTGGACTTTTCAAAAGAGAAAAAAATACCCCTTCCTCATCTTGATTTGCTTTTATGGGCAAGAGAAACGGGTTTTATCTTTAAGTAGACAACTATTAGAGGTGTAGACTTTGAGTAATTCTCATACGATTTTGGTTACGGGCGCATCAGGCAGAATCGGACGTGTAGTAATCAAAAACCTAATAAAAAAGAAAGAGCAAGTGCGTGCTCTCGTGAGGAAAAAAGAAAGCATAAACAGTTTAAGCATAAACAGTTTAGGCGAAGAAGTTGAGATAGTTTATGGCGACATCACCAACAAGAGAAGCTTAATTGATGCGGTCAGTAACGTTGAAAAAATAATCCACCTTGCAGGAAGTGTTGATTTTTCAAATCAACAAAAGATGATGAAAATCAACGCAGATGGCACAAAAAATCTATTGGAAATTTGTCCAAACAGCATAAAGAGATTTATCCACTGCTCCTCAATTGCGGTTTATGGAAAGAAATTAGACAAAGAAGAAGTAGATGAAAAAAGAAAACCTAACCCAGATTCAATCTACGCTAAAAGCAAGATGAAGGCAGAGGAATATTGTATTGAACATAGCAAGCGACTGCCGATTACAATCTTGCGTCTTGGGGTGGTCTACGGACCAGGATTTGATGCCGGTTATAGGGAGGTTTTTGAGTTACTAAGGTGTGGAAGAATGCGAATCATCGGTGATGGAAACAACGTCATTCCCTTTGTTCACGTGGAGGACGTGGCAAATGCTATCCTCCTCGCTCTCACCTCAAACGTACCTTCAGGTTCATTTTACAACATAGTAGGAGAAAAAAAGACTCAAGCAGAAGTTTTGTCTTTGGCATCCAAATATCTTGACGTCAAGCCTCCGCAAAAAAGAATCCATCCCCTCCTAGCAAAGGCCGCCTGTCTCTTCTCACCTACCAAATCAGAATACATAGACATCCTCTCTTCAAATCGCTCATTCTCGTCTACAAAAGCATGGCAGGAGCTTGGATGGAGGCCAAGAATAAGCCTAGAGGATGGTATAAAAAATATATCTGAGCAGTATAAAAGCAGACAAGTGAAAGGTGAGCTTAATGAAAGTTGGGAGAACTGAAAAATACCTTTTAGAAGAAATAGAGAAAAAGAAAGGCCTTCTTCTTGCTCTTATTGATCCTGCAGACTACCAACACAAAGAAGATGCAATAAAAGCAGGAAGAGAAGCTTGCGAAGGAGGAGCAGACGCTATACTTGTTGGCGGCAGCATAGGGGCAGAAGGAGAACTTCTTGATACCGTAACCAAAGAAATCAAAAGCTCAGTGTCCGTACCTGTCATTCTCTTTCCAGGCAACATAAGCACCATATCAAAATATGCTGATGCAGTATATTTTATGTCCCTCCTTAACAGCAGACACCCTTATTGGATAACAGGAGCGCAGATGTTGGCTGCAAATTCAATTCGACTTCTTGGAATTGAGCCACTGCCAGTAGGCTATATTGTTATTGAGCCGGGTGGAACAGTCGGTTATGTTGGGGATGCAAATCTCATAAGTCGCAATAAACCGCAAATTGCAGCAGCACACGCTCTTTCCGCTCAATATATGGGTTTTAGATTCGTTTTAACGGATGCAGGAAGCAATCCCTCACTTGGTCCGATCCCACTTGATATGGTAAAAGCAGTTTCTAGCACTATAAATATCCCTTACATTGTTGCTGGCGGTATAAAATCTCCAACTCAAGCTGCCGGTATAATAAAGGCAGGAGCAGATGCAATTCAGGTAGGAACAGCGCTTGAACATGGAAAAAATCTAAAAAAATTGGTAGGGGAAATGGTAAGAGCCATAAGGAATAGTGGTTTGCAAAAAACGAAGTAAACAAGCAAAATTTTTCTCAGCCTTACTTATTTTATCTTTTATTAGAATAGAAAAAGAGAAAAATAGTGTCTGTCTAATCATCCTTGTTCTTCTTCTACCTTCAGAATACGGTTTTCAGGTTTTGAGATATAAACTTTTAAAATACTATTTGCTTTTGGTGATTTCCAAATAACAAGCCAAACTTCTTCTTTTCCTTCGAATTCATCTAAAAATCTCCAAGAAGCCTTTGCATCAGGATAGTCTTCAAGATACTTCCGCGCTCTCTCACCTCCAGAATATGTGTGAGAAGCTGCTACTGCTTCTTCCTCAAAAGCAACTATACATTTTGGAAGTCCTTCACATACTTTGCAATTTTTCGTTATGTTTTCTGTCCAAGTCACAAAATGCGATGCAGGATAATCATAATAGAGGTGAAGTCTTTGAGGACATTTGGATGTTATCTCAAATGAAACTCTCCCCTTTATCTTGTATGACCCGTATTCCTCCCTTGTGGATAACACTTCTATAATATCAGCATTCGGGTATTTTGTCCTCATGTCCTCCATCACGTATTTTGTTGCGTCTTCAGCGCTCACTGCCGCTTCCCATGGCTTTATGAGGATAAGAATAACCACAACTATAATCAATATCCCTACCACAACTTCCTTTTTCATGCTTATCCTATCCCTATACTCCCAAAAATGATTTAACCCTTTTCTCTCATCCAAATTCTTAAATAATCAAAAAATCAAATTAATTATCGAATTCTTATGCTAACTATCCACCAAAAGCAACACAAACTACATCCTCATAATTCTTCCTCACCAACAAGAGTCTTTAGACGTCTGCACAGCCAAATAAGAAGCAACCACTCCGAATCAGGAGAGTCCCATCCCCTACCAGCAAATGGACCTGCAATCACTCACCTCTTTTCTATCCTTTCAGAAACCCTTCCACAGGAAGACAAAATACCACTTTTACCAAGTTCGCGAGAAAAGCTTCTCTATCTTTTGCTTCATCAGCCTCCTTATCCGTCAATCAGTATCTTGGAAAAACAGATATTTACCGCGTTCATGACTCATTTTGGACATACACCTTCTTACAGAAACGAGGCCAAATTGCTTGAAGAAGCAATAACCCATCTAAAAGGCGTTTATGGATCTACACTTCGAAAGGACAATAGAAGCCCCGCAATAGCGCACCCTCTCTCAGTAGCCCGAGACGTTGCCGTACTTGGTGGGGACGTTAAAGCCATAATCCTGAGCCTATTTCACGATATAGGAGAGGATTATGGAAACCGTACCGTAAAGAGCATATCAGAAAAGTTTAATCTTCACATAAATGGCTGGTCCCTTTCAGCTCTAATTAGCAAGATGACATATGACCATGTAACAACATACGAATCCTATCTAAACGAGCTTTATTCCGACTGGGGCAGGGAAATAGGTGTATTCATGACCACCATAAAGAGCTTAGATGGATTAGAGAACGCAAAAACCATCTTTGAGGGCATGGAGAAATCCCATTTAAATCGGCAGATAGAAAAAGCCATACTCCACACGCGGAACTGGAAAAAACTCAATAGAGAAGTGTACGAATATATGCTAGAGCTTCTTCGCTCAAAGGGTGTAGAAACAAACAAAATTTTTCATCCAACATTCGCTCAGGCTGAAGCTACGCAAAGTGGAGTTCGGGTGGTGAGAGCAATCAACGCTTTAAGTGGAAATCTCCTCCAATTGCTTCCTGATAAAGGCTCAAATTCCATCATAATATATGAGCCATACCCTCCAGATCTCTATATGCATTCATCTGAATCGTCAACAATCAGCGTAGAATACTCAAACGCATTTCTCCCAAAAAAACTTTTCCATGCGCTACTCAAAAAACATTTTGGAAAAGGAACGGAGATACGGGAGATTAGAGACCCGCTATCCATTCATCTTCCATTACTCTCAGACCCAAATGAATATGTCTTTGATATAACAAAACCAGACGGCTTTGACTCAGAAATAGATACTGCTTTTTTCAGGCATATCCACAAACTTTCCAATTTTTATCCAAAGTGGTTTTTTTCTTCTCACAAATTGTTTGACCTAAGTCTTAGATTATACGATTTCTTGTGGAAGCAGATATTCTATAAAGATTAGAATTCTAGATTAGAATTCTTTTCAACCTCTCATGGTGTCGGATGATGAGCAATACGACGCTGAGGCAAAATCCAATGATGTCGTGACTTGACTCTGACGCACTCAATTGCATCCTTTATTCCCTTTCGTCATTTGCCAATTAAAAATATTTATTAATGTCTTTGATAAAGAGTAAACTCCACAAATAAATAAGACTTCAAAAGGCGACCCAGATGAACAAAGACGAAAAAAGCCGCATAACCACGCCCCTTAATGACGTAACCATCAAGATAGGTGGAGAAGCCGGAAGCGGCGTTGCTACGATTGGACTTACTCTTGCCCGATGTCTTAAAGATCTTGGGTTTTATATATTCTCCGAAAATGATTATCCCTCACTTATACGCGGGGGGCACAACACACAAACAGTAAGGGCATGCACACGAAGAGTCCATTCTTTGCTAGGACCAGTCCATCTTCTTTTATGTCTAAATAAAAACTCTGCGATTTTCCACAGGGATGAAGTTGTTGAAGGAGGTGCTATAATATACGATGGAGAATCATTTGAACTTAACAGCGAAGAAAAGAGAGACGACGTTTCTTATATCTCTGTGCCACTTTCAAGAATTGCAAAGGAACAGGGAGATCCAGTTTATGAGAATTCGGCTGCAATAGGTGCTGGAATGTGCTTACTTGGTGGAAGCATTGATATTGTTGAAGCTCAACTAAATAAGATGTTTGAAACAAAAAAGAGCGAAGAAATAGCCCTAAAGAACATCACCGCAGCTAAAGAAGGGTTCCAGTATGTAAGCAATCTTGGCAAATCTGGCTCTCTTCAAATAGAAATAAGAGAAAAAATTAGAGGCCAACTTCTCTTAAATGGAAACGAAGCAATCTGTCTTGGGGCATTGCGCGGAGGATGCAAGTTTGTTGCAGAATATCCTATGAGCCCCTCCTCCTCCATCCTGCACTTGATGGCAAAATACGAACGGGAGTTTGGACTAGTAGTAAAGCATACTGAAGATGAGATTGCGGCAATAAACATGATTTGCGGTTCAGCGTTTGCAGGAGCAAGGGCATTGACGGCAACATCCGGAGGTGGATTTTCACTCATGGTTGAAGCACTTGGAATGGCAGGAATATCAGAGCAACCCATCGTAATTGTTGAGGTGCAAAGATGTGGGCCCTCCACAGGTCTTCCAACTTATACTGAGCAGGCTGATCTCCAATTCGTTCTTCATGCATCTCAGGGAGAATTTCCTCGCCTTGTCTTTTGTCCTGGGGACGTAGAAGAGTGTTTCTATGGTACGGTGGACGTTATGAACTTGGCTGAAAAGCTTCAGGTCCCAGCTATAATCCTTTCTGATAAGTACTTGGCAGAACAGTATGCAACCGTCAACCGATTTGATGTAAATAGAGCTTGCGTAGATAGAGGAAAAATAATGACTGACGAGCAAATGAAAAATTTCAGACACTGGATGGATGAGCGCTTCGAAAGCAAAAGCGATGCATCTTATCCTGTTTTCAAAAGACATGTATTTACAGAAGATGGAATCTCCCCCCGATGTTTTCCTGGTCAAGAGAACGGAATGCACGTTGCCTCTTCCTATGAACACGATGAAACCGGCTTTACATCGGAAGATCCCCAAATGAGAGTTGCAATGATAGACAAAAGAGCAAGAAAACTTGCTTCAGTGCCGCAGAGTTTGATCCGACCAAAAATATACGGTGACCCAAATGCGGAATTCCTCCTTATAGCATGGGGCTCTACCAAGGGCCCCTGCCTGGAAGCTCTAAAGCTTCTTCAAGACCAGGGTTTCAAGATTAAATTTATGCACATAAGTTGGGCATGCCCCTTTGATTCGCTCTCAGTTTTAAACGAGTTGCAAAGAAGCAGAAAGCAACTTATATGTGAAGGGAATTCAGAAGCCCAGATGCGCTCACTTATCAGAGAAAAAACAGGTTTTTTCATAAAGAATGTGTTTCTGAAATACGATGGCAGACCATTTGACCCGATTGCAATAGCGGATGAGATAAAGCGTCTTTACTAACACCCTAAGTGATGATAATGAATACAGCAGAATTTAACTCCCCAAACAAACCAACATGGTGTCCTGGCTGTGGAAATTATGCAATACTCCTAGCCTTAAAAAACGCTCTTGCAGAAAGAGATTGCAATCCAAAGGATACAGTAATTGTCTCTGGAATAGGCTGTTCAGGAAAGCTTCCTCACTTTGCAAAAACATATGCATATGAGTCGTTGCACGGACGTGCGCTGCCTGTAGCAACAGGAATAAAACTTACAAACCATACCCTAAAGGTTATTGCTGTTGGTGGAGACGGAGATGGATACGGAATTGGCATGGGTCACTTCATACATTGCATGCGAAGAAATATAGACATCACTTACATTGTCCACAACAACCAGATATATGGCCTTACTACTGGACAGGCTTCACCCACTAGCGAAAAGGGAGCAAAGACAAAGAGTACCCCTCATGGTGTAATAGAAATCCCCATAAATCCAATTTCGCTTGCAATAGCAACAGGTGCAACATTTGTTGCTCGCGGGTTCTCAGGAGACCTAAAGCATCTAACCTCACTATTTTCTCAGGCAATAGCTCACAAAGGTTTTTCTCTTGTTGATGTTCTCCAGCCATGCGTCATATTCAATAAAATAAATACCTACTCATTTTTCCAGAAAAACTGCTATAAATTAGAAGAACAAAATCACAATCCGGAAGATAAGATTGCCGCATTCCAAAAATCGCTTGAGTGGGGAGAGGGGAAGATTCCAATAGGTATTTTTTACCGCGAATCTCGCCCAACCTATGAAGATGAGCTTCCAACAATTCAAAAAACTCCATTACACCGCCATGATATATCCAATGTAAACATAGAAAGGCTTCTCGACGAATTTGAATAAGCTCTGCTCAACTCACTAAAATGTTCTACTATCACATGTAATACAAAATTGTTGGTATTATCAAGCACGCCATAAGTGCAAGCCTGCTTGTCTTTAAGATGTTTGGGAGACTTCCGACTAGTGTAGAGGCAAGCAAGATTATCAATCCATCAACTCCCGAGACCAACAAAACAGCTAAAATTAAATATCCTAGAATCACAGGATATGTTCGTTTGATGTTTCCGGTCTCTAATCTCCTTATAATTTTTGAAAGACCAAGCAGAGCAATTGAAGCGACCGCAAACGAAAAGCAAAAGATTCCCACCATCCACAGAATATTACTCTCAGAAATCTCGCTTGCGATTGCAAGAGCCCCCACTCTTGCCTTTCCAATTGCCTCAAGCGAAGCAAAAGCAAACACTCCTTGAGAAACACTAATTGCAGAAATAAGTGCCAAATATTTTCGCGCATCTTCTTTTTCACCCTCTCTCCAAAATATAAGACCACCTAAAAGTGCCATTTGGGCAGGCGAAGAGATTCCGGGAATTAGATCTGCCAACCACCCAAGAATTACTCCAAAAATAATCTCTGGAGCAAAATCAAAATTTATTGTGCTCATATCCCTTTGTTGTGAAAATCTTTTTTCATTTCCCATAGTTGCAAACACAATCCCACTAACGGCGAACAACCCGCAAAAAAGAGGGAAAAGAGGATCAGGATTTCCACTGTTGAGAACCACAAACCCAAGTAGCCCAGCTGTTAATGTAACTACTAAACACAAAAAACGAGAAACCATGTCCTTTTCTTTTGCGATGAGCAAAAAGAGAACGGACCCTAAAAGCAGGGGAATAAAGCGCTCAGAAATAGAATAAACAAGAGGATAGGACCAAATAGCAATAGGTAGTGACAACAAAGACACAATGCAAGCAAGGACACCAGCAAGTAAGCATATCAAAAGAGCCTCGTACCCTCTTCCACGGGTTGCCATCCTATGGCCAGGGAGGACGGAAACAACTGACTTTTCATCAGGAATTCCAAAAAAAATTGCAGGTACGAATGAAAATACAACTTGCGAACCAAAAATAGCAATTATAAGAAGAGAAATATCAGAGCCATCAAAATTCCACCCCAATATCGAAGCAAGGGTATTAGTGTGCAATCCAGGAATAATACCGCTTATCCCACCAACAATTATACCAAAAAAAATTATCAGCAAGTACCCACACATATCTACTCATACTAGCTCCATATTCTTTCTGCTTCAACTCGTTTTCTTCCCATATACTCTAAAACCCTCCCTTCTACTTTCACAACCTCGCCTTTAGAAATAAATGTCGGATTGTAAATGTCGGCTCTAAAATACACGTTTATACAATTTACTGCTGCGTCGCAAAGAACTACTTTCGTTCTTTCTGCAATTACAATTTCTTTAACAAAGCCAGCAAAATAAACTCTCCTCCCCTCAGGCAAGCTCTGAATTGTTCCGATCTCAACTTTTTCATAGCCATAATCAAAATACAAATAGGCCACTGCAACTCCTAAAACTGCAAGAACGATTGACAATATCATGAGCTTTCTCTGCGAAATCTCCATACAAATATTTTTCTCGGAAGACTTATAACAACAGCACCTCCAATTTTATTTATGTCAATTCTCATCAAGGAAGCATCAGTCCTCTCACAAGGTAGCAGGGTACAAAAACAAGATGTATTCATTGAAGGAAACATCATTGAAGAAATATCCTCCTCAATAAACAAAACTTCAGAGTTTAAGATAAATGCAAATGGTAGTCTTCTGATACCAGGTTTCATTAACACCCACACCCATGTAGCAATGTCTCTCTTGAGGGGTTACTCTGATGACTTAGCTCTAAAAGAATGGCTAAGCGAAAAAATATGGCCAGCTGAGAAGAAGATGGACCCTAAGGCAGTGTATGCAGGTTCAATGCTCTCGATTGCAGAGATGCTTCGTTCTGGAACAACTTGTTTTTCAGATATGTATTTCCATATGGATTCGGTTGCAAGAGCCGTTGATAAAAGCGGCATACGAGCAACGCTTGGCTACGGAATGATAGACCACCAAGAAGAAGATAAAATGAAAAAAGAACTCATAGAGGCTGAACGCTTTGCTCGCAAATGGAATAAAAAAGCAGAAGGCAGGATTACAGCGTCCATATGCCCTCATGCTCCAAATACATGCAGCGAAAAATTACTCAAGGAAGCAAGTCGCATATCAAAGGCTCTTGGTTGTAAACTCCATATCCACCTCTCAGAAACGCGAAATGAGCTAATTGACATTCTCAAAAAAACCAACAAGAGACCCGTACAATATCTTGAGTCCCTCGGCTTTCTTTCAGGAAACCTAATTGCTGCGCATTGCGTTTGGCTTTCAAAACAGGAAATACTCATTCTTGCAAAACACAACGTTTCTGTAGCTCTTTGCCCGGTTTCAAACATGAAACTTGCTGGAGGTGGTGCTCCCCCCGTTCCGGAATTTATCTCATCAGGTCTAACCATTTCTCTTGGCACCGATGGCCCAGCAAGCAACAATTCCCTATCCATGTTTGAAACCATGAAAACTCTTGTGCTTTCGCAAAAGCATGCACGGTGGGATGCAAAAGCCGTAACGTGTAATCAAGCTTTTGATTTTGCAACTGTTGGAGGAGCAAAAGCTTTAGGAATAGATGCCGGAGAAATAGCACGAGGAAAACTTGCAGACTTGATTCTTGTTGATACAAAAGCTCCAAACACCACTCCAAACTTCAATCCAATATCAAATATAGTCTATTCGGCACATCCCGGAAACGTCACCCATACTATAGTAAACGGAAAGCTTCTTATGGAAGATAGAAAGATAATTGCGTTTGACGAAAATAAGGTGATAGAAGAAGCTCAAAGGCAATCAGAAAAATTAATCACTCAATCCTGACCCAACCTTTCCAATTACTCGTGAAGCCAATTCAGTTGCAATCTGACCGCATTTCTTCAAATCAGCCCCTCTTGATAAGCCAAACAAAAAACCTGCTGCGTAAGCATCTCCGGCGCCAGTAGTGTCAACGACGTTCGTCACACTTTTGGCGCTTATCCTAATAACGCTGTTATTATGATAGATAGCCGAGCCATCTGCTCCAATTTTAAGACAAACAAGAGGAACCGTTTCAGAAAACTCCTTAGCATCAATTGCCAGTGCTTTTAGCTCCTCCATGTTGGCAAAGAGAATATACGCTCCTTCTTCAATAGTTTTGAGTATTCTCTCCCTATTTTTTTGGACCAATTGTGGACTTTCAAGCGAGTAGGCAATCCTAATCCCATAATCCATTGCGCATTTTAAACATTTTAAGGCCGTTTCAGCTGTTTTTGATTCTCTGCAAAGAGTGATTGACGTTACATAAAAGAAAGATGAATTACTTATCTTTTTTTCATCCACCTTCTCATACCACTCGCCAGCACCTAAATCAGCAGCAAAAGTCCTATCTCCACCTTCATCAACAAGAACAACGACTTTTCCAGTCTTCCTCTTAAATAATTCTTCAATGCTTGCTTCTATTTTATTTTTTTCCAAGCTATCTGTAAATAGTCTTCCGTCCTCGTCTTTGCCTACGGCCCCCCCATAAGCAGCACTCCCTCCCAAATAGCAAACCCCTTCACAAACGTTTCGTGCATTGTCTCCTGGAGATTTCTTTATTATCTTAACCCTATTTCCTATTTTATCCAATTCCCCTCTGTTAGAAAAATAATTAGTAGACCCCTTTACAAGTCCAAATTTATCAACATCCTCATTCTTAACATATGCATAATAATCGATAACTGGCGTACCAACTCCAAAAACATCAAATCGTGCCATATCGTCAACCTTTAAACTCTTGCATATCTAATCTCAATCATGAGTAAAATAAAAAATCCTTCCTTGGCAGCGGAAGGCAAAAAAGAAATCTCCTGGGCCCGAGAGAACATGCCAATACTCAGAAAAATAAAGAACGAGTTTGAGGAAGATAAACCGCTGGAAGGCCTGACTATATCCGTTGCTCTCCACCTGGAAAAGAAAACTGCAGTCCTTCTTGAAACACTCCTTGCAGGTGGAGCAGAGATTTATGCCGCATCTTGTAATCCGCTCTCTACAGATGATGCTGTGGCTGCGGCACTCTCATCCAAGATGGGTATTTACGGATGGGCTGGTCAAACAAAAAAAGAGTATTATGCGTGTTTGCACTCGATTCTTGATGCAAAACCAGATATAGTTATTGACGACGGTTCTGACCTAATTACTCTTATACACTCAAAGCGCAAGGAACTTATCCCAAAAATAATTGGAGGTTGTGAAGAGACAACTACCGGCGTAAATAGACTATTTGCGTTGCAGAGGGCAGGTAAATTAAAGTTTCCGGTGATAGCTGTGAATAACGCCTATTCAAAGTTCCTTTTTGACAATAGATATGGGACCGGCCAGAGCACTCTTGATGCATTGATGAGAATAACAAACAAGCTCATCGCAGGAAAGACTTGCGTTGTTGTCGGCTATGGGTGGTGTGGAAAAGGCATAGCAAGTAGGCTGCGTGGGATGGGTGCAAACGTCATAGTCTGTGAAGTCGGAGGCACGATGGGACCTCATGAATCAGGATTCCATAGAGCGTTGGAGGCACTCTATGACGGCTTTCGCGTAATGAGCATAGATAAGGCAGCCCCGATTGGAGACATCTTTATAACCGCAACGGGCGTTAAAAATGCAATCTCTGCTTCCCATATAAAAAGAATGAAAAACGGAGCAATTCTTGCAAATGCTGGGCATTTTGACAACGAGATAGAAATTGGCTGGGCAAAAAAACAATGCATCTGCAAAAAAATTTTAAACAATCTCGAACGCTTCAAGCTAAAATCGGGAAAAGTCTTTTACCTGCTCTCAGAAGGCAGGCTTGTTAACCTTGCCCGCCCGTCAGCCCAAGGACACCCAATAGAAATAATGGATGGTTCATTTGCAATTCAAGCACTATGCATCCGCTACCTGATTTGCAACAAAGGCAAACTGGAGAGAGCTGTGCTACCCGTACCATTTGAGATAGACAATACAGTTGCAAGGCTTGCGCTTGAATCTCACGAAATATTTCTTCCCCCGCCCACGGTCCAACAACTAAATTATTCTCGAACCTGGAGAATAGGAACATAATGAACATAAGCGGAGGCTTGCTTAACAAGAAAAATTATCTCAACCAGGAGCTGATAAAAATACCTTCACTCATTAAAAAACAAACGATGTCGCTCAAGATTTCCCCTAGCGATTTCTAGCTTCTATTATTGTGCATTTTTTCTCCTCTCTCCCCAATATCAAGTTTTCTATCCCCTTTAAATTATCTGCTCCTACAATATAAGCAGGCTTACCTATTTTCATAATCTCCTCTAATTTTTTTCTTATCCCACCAGTTACATCGTAACCTCCTGCATCCCAAAAAAAACCCTTTACTTTTTTTAAGTCTGCTGACACTATTCTCCTTATTGTTTTTCCTTCATTATCTAGCACTCCATCCACGTCTATTATAAAAATTATCTTCTCTGCGTCCTTTCCAAGATACGAGACTATTGCATCACCGGAACAAACACTCCCTCCCAATTTCAAATCAAAAACCATGTCCCCATGAAGAAGAGGCGTAAAACCTCTCTTATGCGCAAGAGCAATAGTGCTTTTATCAAACCTCAAAATTTTCTTGTTTTTCTGAATAATAAAATAAAACGGCGAAATCACCGCCATCTTCATTCCATTCTTCTCAAACTCCTTTGAAAGAAGAAATGAGAGTGAAAGCACGCTTTCCCTTGTTTTAGAGAAACCTTTCCACTGCGTTCTTGTATGAACTCCGCTGTCTATCCCATATCTTATGACATATGGATGACCAAACGATCCTCCTCCATGAACCACTATCAGCTTGCTTGGTATCTTTCTGGCAGCTTCTGCAATGACCCTTGCAATATTCCTAATCCTATCTAATCTTGGTTTTGCCACTTTTGTTTTGTCACTAATAGCACTTCCCCCAATCTTTATTATTATCAAGCAAACCCCCCAACTCTAATCATTTTATTTTTTTTCATCCACTCTTGTTGTGATGCAAAACATATTAATACTCAGTCTTTCTTCGCTTTTGCTCCTCATAATAGTTTACAAAATGTATAAGCGGGCATGTAGCAAAACATATATATTAGAGTGTTTAAATGTTCAAGAGGAGGAGAAAAGTGAAAAAGACAAAAAGCGCACAGCCACCTAACCGTCCAAAAGATCACACAAGGGAGCAGGTAAACGACTTTCTCTTCTTTGCAGGAGCTTTCACAGTCTTTTTTTTGTTGGTCTTCATTTATTTTTCATTTGTATCCCCTCCAAAAATAACAAGTAATTTTGAATCAGTCCCGCTATCAGAAGTTACATCACTTCAGCTTACAGGAGGAGAGTCATACTCTTATTTACAGCGAAGTGCTGGCAAGACTATTGTTTTCAATTACACAGTTAAGGGAAGTTTTGGCTGTTTACTTGTAGACCTTCACATCCAAAATCTTTCATTTAACGTTGGATGCTTCGACAAAAAAGGTCGCAATCTGGCACAAAATCAGACGTTCCTGGACTATGTCATGTTTGATAGATGGATGCTCTCAGTTAAACCAGGATGGTCATGGTCAAGAAATCTAACGTCGCGCATTGAACCGCTCGGACTTCGCTCTCTGACACACTATACCTACAACTACGTAAACGAAGAAAAAAAATTCGGTAGAAACGCCTATAAAGTAAAAGTGAGCGTGAATCCCGGCGATAACGATTATCTTCTCTGGATAGATTCGCAAAAGAGAGTCTTACTTGCCATGGAGGGTAAAAATCTCAGCGTTGAGATTCTCTCATCGGACTTTATAAAACGTATTCCAGAATAAAATTCCCTTCCTCATAAAAGACTTCCTAAAAAAGCAGATATTCATCATACTTGAAAATAACCTTAAAAGCAACATCCACGAAGAAAAAGGTGCCAATACTTTATAAACAAGATTCTGCGAAAGATATTTAAAGTTGAATAAATAAGCTTTACTTACCAATATTAAAGGTGATGCTAATGGCAAAGTTTATTATTGCAAAGCAGTTAGCAGGGAAGAGAATAATAACAAACGACGGAGAGGATCTTGGAAGGCTCGTTGATATAACTATCAGCGAGACGTCTGGCAAGCTTGAGTCCATACTATTTGAACCAAATCTCGATAATATGACAGCTCGCAAGATGAAGCGAGAGGGAGGTCTTGCTTCCATTCCATACGAAGCAGTCTTAGCCGCCTCTGACCATATGATAGTCGACAAAAAAAGCATAGGCTATTAAAAAATCCTCTAATCCTCCAAATTTTTTCTTGCTTAAAAAAAGGCAACCAAAACAAGGCTTTTAGAGTTGCGACTCACTAAAAATCGGGTTAATAGATTTAAAGCGTACGAAAGATATCCCTTATC
The DNA here is from genome assembly GCA_038869735.1 of Candidatus Anstonellales archaeon. Classification (NCBI taxonomy): domain Archaea; kingdom Nanobdellati; phylum Microcaldota; class Candidatus Micrarchaeia; order Candidatus Anstonellales; species Candidatus Anstonellales archaeon. The sequence continues at coordinate 120,546 of JAWCQO010000002.1, forward strand.
CTCTTTCCTGCTGCTTCAAGAAAAAATAAGAACCTCTTGCCTATTGAGATATACTGGCCAAGCTTTCACTCTTTACCCCTCTATTTTTAATTTCTATTTTCCTACTCTTTTCTGTATGATAGGTGGCATCGACGAGGCTGGAAGAGGATGCGTTTTAGGCCCTATGGTTATCTGTTTGACTGTAATAGATCCTCTCAATGAGTTCAAACTAAAAGAAATCGGGGTTCGAGACTCAAAAAAACTCTCGCCAAGACGAAGAGAGGCGCTGTTTTATGTCGTCAGGAAACTTTGCAAGACTTCATGGGTCATAATCTCTGCATCTGAACTAAACAGGCTAATGGAGAACTACAACTTAAATGAGATAGAAGCTCAGAAAGTTGCCTACCTTTTGCAGAAGGCATCAATTCTTCCACCCGTAGTTTATATAGACGCGCCGGACAACCCTCCAGCAAATTTTGCAAGAAGAATCAAAAAATACTTAAAAAAGCAGATCAACCTGTTTTGCGAAAACAAGGCAGAGGAGGCCCACCCAATAGTGGGTGCAGCCTCGATAGTTGCAAAGGTGGTCAGAGATAGAGAAATAGAGAATATAAAAGAGCAAACACATTTGGACTTTGGTTCAGGATATACCTCTGACCCAATCACAATCAATTTCCTTTCCAAAAACATAAAAAATCCAGCCATTATTCCATATATAAGAACAAAATGGAAAACGGTTTCTGATATCTCACAAAAAAAGCTTTTTGATTTCTGATTAACCCTGCCAATAGCAATATTTAAATTGTTATTCGTTTTATCCTTTTTGTGGTGGTGATTGGATAATGGCTGACCTCCTTGTTGGCTTGCTCTTTGGATTTATAAAATTTGTTTCAAGCATAGTTCTTGCAATAGCATCTGTTTATATCGGAATAAAAGCGTTTGACCGCCTTACTGAAAGAGTAGAAGAAATAGAAGAACTAAAAAAAGGAAATACTGCCGTCGGCATTTTAATAGCCTCCATAATACTATCAATAGCTACTGTCGTATCATCAGGAGTTGCTGGATTTACAGAAGGCATATCTCCCAACTATGACATTAGCTTAATACTGCTTCTTTCTTTCATAAATCTAGTTAAACTTGTGTTTGCACTTCTTGTAGCAATCGTGACTATATACTTTGCCTTTAATTTTCTTGACTACATCACAAAAGATATCTCAGAAATAGAAGAGCTAAAAGAAAACAACGTAGCTATGGCAGTGTTTATAGGCAGTGTCATTTTATCCGTCTCATTTGTTGTAAACGCTGGGATGTCAACTCTCATTACAACAGAATCGCTGAACTCTTGCTCCATTGCGATATCCTTTGCAGAGGCCGGACTTCCCGTAGATGCAACCGGATGCTACCTTACTCTTGGTGCCAAAATTCCTGTAGCAAGAGGTTAGAGAGGTTAGATGCAACCGGACGCCACATTTACTAGTATATTAACTGGATTAACTGGAAGATTCGTTGACGATTTACTAGTTAATAACTGGAAGAAAGCACTAACACCACTTCAACGGCGTATTCTAACGGCGTCTTACTGGCACTTTTCGTTGACGATTTACTAGTTAATAACTGGAAGAAAGCACTAACAATCGGCCAGAAAGAATTAGCAGCTGGGTAGATCCCCCGGCTACTTATTTTAGTCTCGGGTTAGCCTTGGAAAAAACGAGGCAGAAGCAAAAAAGAGTTTGAGTAGATGTTGCTGGATACTTATCTTAGTCCTGGGTTAGTGCGTTTCCCCTCTAAACTCCCTTCTTAGCACGATTCGCCTTTAAGCACGCATCAATAAAAGCTACAAAAATCGGCGAAGGAGATAAAAACCTGCTTTTCAACTCAGGATGTGCCTGCGTTCCGACACCCCATCCATCTCTCCACTCGACCATTTCAACAATATTTCCGTCAGGAGATTTTCCGCACACCACTAAACCACGATTTTTTAGCTCTTCTAGATATTTGTTGTTTATCTCGTATCTGTGTCGATGCCGTTCAAAGATTCGCGCTTTTCCATAAGCCATATATGCATTTGAGTTAGGTTCAAGTATGCATTCATATGAACCCAATCTCATAGTAGCTCCCTTTAAAGTTACTCCTCTCTGTTCCGGAAGTAGATCAACAATAGGATAAGGCGTCTTTTCGTCAAGTTCAGTCGAATTTGCTCCCTTTAATTTACAAACATTTCTTGCGTATTCTATACACTGAAGCTGCATTCCAAAACAAAGGCCAAGGTACGGCATCCGCCTTTCCCTCGCAACTCTTATGCACTCAATTTTTCCTTCTGCACCGCGCCTTCCAAATCCCCCCGGCACTATAAGTCCATCACAACCATCAAGCGCTTCCTCAGCACGTTTTCCCTTTTCAATCTCTACAGTATCAATCCATTTTATTTTGGCCTTCGCTCCTAATTTTGCTCCGCTATGGACTAAAGCCTCTGAAATTGATATATACGCATCTTTTACAGCAGTGTATTTACCAGCTATTGCAACAACAATCTTCTTTTCAGGTTTCTTTATCCTCTCGACAAGCTTTTTCCATTCCCCAAGCTCAACTTTTCTTACCTCTAATCCAAGTTCCCTGCTCAAAACCTTACTCATACCCTGGGTCTCTAAAACAAGCGGAAGCTCATATATGTTTTCCAAGTCAGGATTGTCGAATATTGCGTCTGTTTTGACGTTGCAATAAAGTGCAATTTTCTCTCTTGTCTCCATCGTTAATCTCTCATCTTCCCTGCATATTATTATTGTGGGCCGAATTCCTAAACTCAGCAGAAGCTTGGTTGCATGTTGTGTTGGCTTTGTTTTCTGCTCGCCAGGCGCTACGCTCATAACATAAGTAAGCTGAACAAAAAGCACATGCTCTTCTGATGCTAGCTGGCGCATTGCTTCAAGAAAATATCCATTCTCAAGGTCTCCAACAGTGCCTCCAACTTCAATTAGAACAACGTCAGCGTCCCATTTATCTCCAACCATCTTTACGTGTGATTTGATTTCATCTGTAAGGTGGGGCACTATCTGCACATCTCGGCCTAAGAATTCTCCAGCTCTCTCCTTCTCTATTACTCTTTTGAAAATCTTCCCGCCAGTGAGACTGTTGTCCTTGTCCAGGTTTATATTTAGGAACCTCTCATAAGTTCCAAAATCCAAATCGCACTCGGTTCCGTCATCAAGTACAAATACCTCCCCATGGCGGAATGGATTCATTGTACCGCAATCCACGTTAAGATAGCCATCAAACTTTATCGGCACAACACTATAACCCATGCTCTGCAAAATTTTTCCCAAAGAGGCGCAAAGAACACCTTTTCCAAGACCGCTCATAAGCGAGCCAACAACAACTAAAAACTTCCTCTTTTTTGCTTGCATGCATTATTATGGGCATTCCATTTTAAATTATATTACTATTTTTCCCATTCACTCCTTGCCTCTTATCTACTTATCCCCTTTTAATGCAATATTCATCTTTCATCTTACATCCCTATCCTGACCTGCAACAGGTAGCCGTCATTTCAATAACCCAGAAATTTTCAAGGACGCATTGGTCTTAGCATTTAACTATTCAACCGGACTACCCCTCTCAAATTATTTTTAAATCACCTGAGTGGAACTTTTACATGCTCCCGCGGTTTTCTCCCCTTCGGGCAAACCCGCTGATACACCACAAACTCCTCCTTCAAAAAAAGGCAGAATCTTTTTTAAAGGAACATATGTTTGGACCCACGCCTCCATCCTTTTTTGTGGGTTGGCATGGGTACCCAAACGTAAACTGGGGGCCTATGGTCTCATGGGAGAAAGTAAACGACAACCCAAAGGACTGGTGGGGGCTACCCTATGAGAAAGTTTTAGAAAACTGCTCCATGCTTGTGCGTGGAAAGAGAAATTGCGAGGTATTCTCCCGTGACAGACATCTTTTGGAGGCCCAAGAAGCAATAATGAGTACAGTTCCAGTTGACGTCGAAGTCAAATTTGTTAAAAAACCGCATTTTCAGCTTGAAGTATCTACTACTACTCCCCCCATGGGGCCAAGCGCCCCTCTAAAAGAGATGCGGGTTGCTCAAAATCCAAAAATCCCAAAGCGTGTTGATGAAGCAATAGAAGAAGGCTTACCAGCTAGGGAAGCAATAAACGAACTTTATGATTGGGGATTTGAAAATTATTACTTGGTCAAGCTACTGAGCGCAGGAATCTTAGGTAAAAAAGAAACAAAAAAATTGGTTCCAACCCGCTGGGCAATAACTGCCATCGATGACATTATAGGAAAAGCTATGATAGAAAAGGTAAAGCTCCTTCCTCAACTATGCGAAATCCAAGTATATTCAACCGAATACCTGCATAACCACTTTGAGATTCTTCTTCTTCCAGGTAGCTGGGAGTTTGAGCAATTCGAGGCATGGGCTCAAAACACACTCTGGAACATGAAAAAACTACAAGAGATGGGCTTTGACATATCAGTACCTCGAAAGAAGCTTGAGTCCACCATCTCTATGTCCTCTTCTACCCCAACGTCAATTGCTCACGAATACGAACCATACGGCGGCAGAAGCGATTATGCTCAGTCGGAAGCAGGCGGGTACTACGCTGGCAGATATGGGGTCCTGTGGGGACTTTTACACAAAGTAAAACGCCAAGCTAGAGCAGTAGTTTTCAGAGAAATCTATGAAGATTACCAAATTCCTGTTGGAGTTTGGGAAGTCCGTGAGAATGCCATACATTGCTTTGATAACAAGCCACTCTGCTTTGAAGATATAAAAGCCGCTCTTCGCTATCTTTCAACAAAACTCACCGTACCTATTTCCGATTACTTAAAAAAATCTATGATAATACCTCAAAGCCGCCTAACCGATTTCTAACCAAACGGAGAAGTCTACTTTGCGTCTCCGTTTTCTTTGTACTGCACCCTACAGCCTTAATAGAGAACCTTACAAGCTACCAGAAAGCAAATGCGAACGAAGCTTACGCTACTTAACAAAAAACTTATAAAGAAATAAAGAGTTTAAATAGTTGGTGATATTACGATGTTAGAGTTATCTATCCTAATAGCCGGTATCCTATTATTGGTGCTTCTTTATGCGGTTCTCACCTTTAATCACTTAATAACTCTCAAAAACCGCATTGAGAATGCTTGGGCACAGATAGACGTGCAGCTAAAGAAAAGAGCAGATCTTGTTCCAAACCTTGTAGAAACAGTAAAAGGATATGCAAAGCATGAAAAGACCGTTTTTACAGAAGTCACAAAAGCCCGCACAGCCATACTCAACGCCAAATCTGTTAAGGAAAAGGCAAAAGCAGACAATTTTCTTACTCAAACACTAAAATCCCTTTTTGCAGTTGCTGAGAACTATCCTAAGCTCGAGGCATCTAAAAACTTTCAGATGCTTCAAGAAGAACTCTCAGGAATTGAAAATAAAATTGCTTATGCCCGCCAGTTTTACAATGACTCCGTGTACGAATTAAATAAAGCAATTCAATCCATCCCGACAAACATAATAGCGGCTCTGATGAACCTAAAAGAAAAGGATTACTTCAGAGTTGAAGAGGAGGATACCAAGCCAGTAAAAGTAAAGTTTGAATAAGAAAAACCAAAAGGTCAAAAGCTCAAAATCCAAGTACACCCAAATCCATCGAACTACGCACACAACATTAGAATAATTTTTTAGAATAATCTTATCAGTTTCTTTTGCAGGTTTTTCACATGGAGCGTAAGAGTTTCTATGAACAGATTACTCAAAACAAAATAAAGTCTTATCTTCTTTTAGGAGTGATACTCCTCTTAGTATTTGCCTCATGTTGGCTTATTGCTTCTCTTCTAATGCCCCGTAGCGGTCCTATTCTGATTGTTTTTGCATTAGTTCTCTCCATTCTCTATTCTTTTGGAGGTTACTACTACTCTGATAAAATCATCCTCGCTGCAACCGGAGCACGAAAAGTAGAAAAATCTGAATATCCACACCTTTTTCATACAGTTGAAGGACTTGCAATAGCAGCGGGCATCCCAACTCCTCAGATATATATAATGGATTCGCCCTCACCAAACGCCTTTGCGACAGGGAAGGATCCAGAGCATGGGATAATAGTAGTTACTCGGGGTTTAATCGAGCTCATGAATAGAGAGGAAATTGAAGGAGTTCTTGCTCATGAAATATCTCATATCCAAAATTATGACATCCGATTTGCTACCCTTGCTGTTGTTCTCGTTGGACTTCTTAGCATCATAAGCAACTTCTTTTTGAGGGCATACTATCCTTTCGGTGAAAGGAGCAGAGGAAGAGGAGGCAGGTTTGAGATCATGCTTCTCTTTGTTGCAATCCTCTTCATAATATTAGCTCCGATAATCGCTCGATTAGTAAGCCTCGCAATATCCAGAAAAAGGGAATTTTTGGCCGATGCATCAGCTGCAAAACTTACACGAAATCCACTTGGGCTTGCAAGCGCTCTTGAGAAACTTAGAAAAACCAAGCAACCGCTAGATGTTCCAGAATCAGCAGCTCCACTCTTCATTGTCAATCCGTTTGGAGGCAAATTTGCAAATCTCTTTTCAACTCATCCGCCAATAGAGGAGAGAATAAAAGCTCTAAAGGCAATGTAATCTTTTTTCTTATATCTCCTCACCGATTTCTTTTTTCTCTTCTTCCATATTTGTGCGACCAAACACACCCTACCAAACAAAGCAACTCAAAAAGACAGCTTCCTAATAACCGTAAAAAGGTCTGAGAAAAAAGATAAAAGCTATGGCATATACTCCAGACAAAGAGAAAACCATCAAGGCTCTTATTTTTAAGCTGCCTAAAACTCAAATCCTCTTTACCTTAACATACTCAGCAAATCTTTTGTTTCTGCATCGGTTTTTATTGCTGTTGGACGAAAGTGAGTCCTAGAGGCCAAAAATCCTGCACTCCTCAACTTCTCAACGACAATCTCTGTCTTTAGAGGCGAAAAACCGTATTTTTTTGCCAATCTATGCAAATCATAATAAAGTGGAGGCATGCCATTTTCTGAACCCATCAGTCCGAGAATCTTTTCAATTCTCTTTTCAAGCTGATACTTTCTTTCTTTGTTTTTGGCTCTCATAATTTCTAGAAGATTATCCGAGTGGAGCTTCCCAACATACAATGGACCTGCAACTACCTCATCTCTTTCTTTTTTGCATCCAAATGATTTCTCTTCTATCCTATATCCCAATGTCTTTTGATTATATAATACGAAACCTTGCCTCTTTACTGCTTCGTACGCTCTTGAAGCGTCCTTTTCAACTTCAATAATTATCTTGAAATAATGCTGATCTGATAGTGAGAACAGAGGATACGCAAATAAGTTGAACTGGGCAGCACTCCGTTGTACCATTCCTATCAATATTCTAATCCCAATCTCATGGCACATTTCATTATGAAGAGGAAAAGAACCGTAATTTCTGACGCATGCCTTGTATTCGGAGCCACAAAGAACTGCTGTGTCAGTCGCAGTTATAGACATCCAACCTTTCTTGCATTCTTCAAGGTATCTGCATGCATCATAAATAAAAGGGGCAGGTGAACCAAATGGATCATATTCAATAAAATTAAACGCATGCTCTCTGCTTATCAAGAGTATTCGCACATCACCTGCAAAAAATGACGCATCTTTGATTTTGTTTATGCGCGCATTTTTTCTTGCACATAGAACTGCTTTTTTACTTCTATCAGCAAATATTACCTTGCCAACGTTTTCATTTTCAATTTTGTATCTGACTCCTCGAATTCCCGAGCCGCAGAATGCATCACAGATGTCTACCTCCCTTTTTATTCCACTTATTGCAAGAGAGCACAGGTCGCGGCAAATTTCCATCTTGGGATTAAAAAAAACTCCTTTATCTATCTTTAATACTGCGCTTCCCTCTTCCACTATTTCAGCCATCATCTACCCCTAAGCGCACGTGTTCTTAAATTCCTGCTTCTTCCCTCAAAATCTTAGCTTTGTCTGTTCGTTCCCAACTGAATTCTGGTTCTTCCCGCCCAAAATGTCCATAGCAAGCAGTCTTCTTGTAGATTGGTCTCCTCAGATCCAAGTCACGTATTATCTGCCCAGGTTTTAGGCGAAAATTCTCTTTTACAAGCTTCTCGATTTTTTCTTTTGAAATAGCCTCTGTTCCAAAGGTATCAACAAAAACAGATACTGGCTCAGCAATGCCTATTACATATCCCAACTGAACTTCGCACTTTCTTGCAAGCCCAGCCTTTACGACATTTTTTGCAATATATCTTGCCATATACGATGCCGAACGGTCTACCTTAGTAGGGTCTTTTCCAGAAAAGCATCCCCCACCATGAGATGACATCCCTCCATAGGTATCAACTATTATTTTTCGTCCAGTGACTCCGGTGTCCCCAGCAGGTCCGCCCAAAACGAATCTGCCAGTGCCATTTATTATAACCTTGGTCTTTGGGCTATAATACTCTCCAAGCGAGGGCTTTACAACATTCTCAATTAAATCCTCCTTTATTCTTTCAAGGCTTACCTCCTTTCCATCATACTTTTCATCATGTTGCGCCGCTATAACCACTGCGCTAACCCCCTTTGGACTATTGTCCTTTCTTTTGTACTCAACCGTTACCTGAGTTTTTCCATCAGGTCTCAAATAGGGCACAATCCCCTTCTTTCTCACTTCCGCAAGCCGATATGCAAGTTTATGTGCAAGCGAAATCGGTAGAGGCATAAGCGTGGGAGTTTCGTCACAAGCATAACCAAACATTATGCCTTGATCCCCAGCCCCTATCTCCTCTAGGTCTTCTTCTCTAACTCCTTGGGCAATATCCGGAGACTGGGAGTGAATTGAGACCATAACCCCGCTTCCTCTGCAATCAAAATAGTACTCCGGCTTAGTGTAGCCTATTTCTTCAATGGTTCTCCTAACTATCCCCTCTACATCCGAATATCCCTTAGTTGTAACTTCCCCAGCTACAATTACAATTCCGGTTGTGGCAAGCGCCTCTACCGCAACGTGGGATTGTGGATCCTGTCTTATTAAATCATCCAATATTGCATCAGCTATCTGGTCGCAGACTTTGTCTGGATGCCCTTCGGTTACTGATTCGGAAGTAAATAAATATCTGTCAGCCATATCGAAACCTCCTTCAAAACATTTTCTTTAATTGCTTTTAAAATCCAATTCTTTATATCATTTTTGAGTTTAAATGGAGATGTGAAGAAGATGAGCATCTTTGCTTGTGCGCCAACAAAAGCAATACTGTGTGGCGAGCACTTCGTTGTGCATGGAGAAAGAGCAATTTCCATACCCTGTAATCTAAAAAATTGCGTAGAACTTTCCAAAAAAAGAGGCTCAGACACTCTCTATATCAGAGGAAAAAATGGAGCGTTAAAGCTGAGCTTAGACGGAGAAGCCGTAGGCTCTTCTACATTGCAATCGCTTGCCCCAATATATTTTGAAGTCCTGAAGCTTGCAGATATCAAAACCCATCCCGCATTGGATATGGTTATTCATTATTCAGATGCTCCAAAAGGGATGGGCAACTCAGCTTCAATTGCGTGTGCAGCTGCAAAAGCTCTTTCAAAATATTTTAGGCTTAAGCTTACTAAAAACCAACTTTTTGAATTAACCCAAATGTCTGAAAAGGTGTCACACTCAAATCCTTCAGGCATAGATGCAAAAACTGTTGTAGAAGGAAAAGCACAGCTATTTAGACGAGGAACAGACTGCAGCCCACCCAAATTTAAGCAAATTTACATTAGACTCCCGCAAAGTTGTGTTTTTCTGATAGTGGATACTTCCATGGAAAAAATAGCTCAAGCAAAAACATCGAGGCTTGTACATAAATTCACAAAATATCTGATTGGGAATCCAAGTGAAAAAGAAATCCGACTCACTTACAGAAAAATACTGAGAGGCTTTCTGGTTGAACTTAGGCGAAAAAAACAGGAGCCGCAAGCTATCGGAAATCTGATGAATGAGAACCATAAGTTGTTAAGAGATGCAGGAGTTTCAAGCAAAAGCATTGAAAAAGCAATAGATGTTTTGATGGCACAGCCCGGTGTTTTTGGCTGCAAGCTAACTGGAGCAGGAGGAATGGGGGGAGCCGTTCTTGCATTGGTAAAAAAAAGCAGGATTCCGGATATTGCCGTTTCTCTTTCAGCTAACGGCTTCCGCTCTTTTACAATATAAACCCCTTCTTACAATAAATCCTTTTACAATATTGCAATATAATGGCCCTATGCATTTAGGCATGATTAGAGTCCTTTTTCTTCTTTTTCTATTTATAGCTACTGCGTTATCCTTAATCTCTTCTAACCATCACCTCGCTAATTTTTAACCCTTTACAATAATCCTATCCTGGAAATTTGGCATTTATGCATCACTTGCTGACTTTACAAAAGCAGATTCCACCTTCCAAAGGTTGCCCCAGACCAAAAAGCCACCCAAAAATCGACAACGAATCACAAAACATAAAACTATATTAAAAACAACCTAAAAAACGATGCGCTACCAAAAAGTATTTATACAAGTTGTTTGTATTATAAGCTTGAAATATTACTTGTAAGAAATTTAATTGCGAGAAACTATTTTCGTGAAAAGTAATAGACATCGCTTGCTATTCTTTAAGTTTGAATTCGGAGGTGAGTACCTATGGCAAGAAATTTGGAAGGCCAACAAGTTCTGATTTTGCCGGAAGGCGCAACAAGAGTTCTTGGAAGAGACGCTCAGAGGACAAACATAGCGATTGCATATGCAGTTGCAAATGCCATTAGGACAACTTTGGGTCCAAAGGGAATGGATAAGATGTTGGTCTCAGAGCTTGGAGATATTGTCATAACAAACGACGGAGCCACGATCCTTGAAGAGATGAATGTTGAGCATCCAGCCGCAAAGATAATGGTTGAGATTGCAAAGACGCAGGACAAGGAAGTAGGCGATGGAACTACAACTGCAGTTATGATTGCAGGAAATCTTCTCAAGAAAGCAGGCGACCTTCTTGACCAAAACATCCACGCAAGCACAATAATAAAAGGTTATACAATTGCTGCTGAAAAAGCAGTAGAATATCTTGATGAAATATCTTTCCCAGTATCACTCAAGGACACCAAAGTTCTTGAAGATATAGCTTCAGTTGCGATGGGTTCAAAAGCCATAGGTGCAGGAGATGCAAAGAAAGAGCTTGCAAAGCTTGTTGTCAAGGCCGTTACCCGCGTTGCCGAGCTTAAAAACGGTAAGTACGTGATTGATCAGGACCTGATCAAAATAGAAAAGAAAGCCGGAGGAAGTATACATGACACAACCCTGATTGAGGGAGTGCTCATCGATAAAGAAATAGTCCATCCTCAGATGCCAAAAAGCATAAAGAACGCCAAGATTGCTTTGTTGGACGCAGCTCTTGAAATTGAAAAGACAGAAGTTGACGCCAAGATAGAAATCACTTCTCCAGAGCAGATGCAGGCGTTTTTGGCACAGGAGGAGAAGATGTTAAAGGACATGGTTGAAAAGATTGCTGCAAGTGGCGCAAATGTAGTCTTCTGCCAGAAAGGCATAGATGATGTTGCACAGCATTATCTTGCAAAGAAAGGAATTGCAGCTGTCCGCAGAGTCAAGAAATCTGATATGGAAAAGCTTGCCAGAGCAACAGGGGCACGAATCGCAACGAGTCTTGAAGATTTAAGCGAGAAGGAGATAGGCAAAGCCGGTAAGGTCGAAGAAAGAAAAATAGCAGGCGAGGCAATGGTCTTCGTAGAAGACTGCGCTAATGCCACTTCTGTGACTCTGTTTGTGCGCGCCTCAACAGAGCACGTAGTTTCAGAAGGCGAGCGTGCAATAAAAGACGCTATTGGCGCGGTCTCCTCTGCAATAGAAGACGGTAGGGTAGTAACAGGCGGAGGAAGCGCAGAAATAGAACTGGCAGGAAAACTGCAAGAATATGCTATAAAAGTTGGTGGAAGAGAGCAACTTGCAATTTCTGCCTTTGCAGAATCCCTTGAAATTGTCCCGCGCACACTAGCAGAGTCCACTGGAATGGATGCCATTGATGCAATAGTCTCACTTCGCACAAAACACAAGGAAAAAAACGGAGGAAGCATAGGTGTAAACGTCAATGAAGCAAAACTTGAGGATATGAAATCTCTGGGTGTCGTTGAACCAGCAAAGGTAAAAAAGCAGGCAATCCAATCGGCTTATGAAGCGGCAAAAATGTTACTGAGAATAGACGACATGATTTCTTCCAAAGGCAAAACATCAACTACGCCAGGCGGAGGCAAAGGAGGAGGAATGGGCGGAGAAGGCGGCGGAGGATTAGGGGAAGATTACTAGTCTCCACATAAACGGCATAAGTGAGGAGCATATAAAAAACTGCCGATGGTTGCACTAACAGGAAAGATTACTAGTCTCCACATAAACGGCATAAGTGAGGATGAGTACAACGCATATGTTTGGAGGAGGATTAGAGGAAGATTACCAAGTCTTCACACAACTCCTCTACACAAAGATAGTGTTGGATTCAACTGCTTCAATTTTCCAGGTTTATCCATTTCAAAACCTAAAGAGCAAATAGAGAAGTTCCAACCCTAAACTAAACCTTCACAACTCAAAAGCACAACCAATGTCCAACCTATCTTTTGCTCAATACCTTCTTAGCGCATCTACAGGGTCTAACTCAGCAGCTTTTTTAGCAGGGAAATATCCAGATAAAAGACCAACGGAAATAGAAAATACAAAACAGAATCCTACAAAAGCAGCATTGATTGAAGTAGGAATCCCACCCAAAATATTCAAACCCAAAGCTGCAGCGACACCTATTATTATCCCACACGCTCCTCCAATCGCCCCAATAAGCCCAGACTCAACAAGAAATATCTTTTCTATTTTCTTCCTACTTGCGCCAATAGATTTGAGTATACCAACCTCAGGGGTTCTTTCAACTACTGCCGTAAACATCGTATTTGCAATTCCAACGCCACCAACAATAAGTGACACGGCAGCGATGCCCCCCAAGAATAGGGTCAATATTCCAGTAATCTGTTCAACTTGTTTTGATATATAGTCAGCCGTAATCAAGGAAAAATCTCGCTCATCTTTTTTTAGCTTGTGGGCAGAAAGAAGTTCGCTTTCTATAATCTCCTTCATCTCCTCCATATTGCGGTCCTTCTCTATAGTTAACCTTATCGCTGAAACCTCATTTTCAACCAAACTTTTTTCTGCTATATCTCTTGCGTCCTCTATCGGTATATAAAACGCTGAGTCGATCATTCTTCCAGCCTGTCCGCTTCCTCCACCCCCCTTCAATATTCCTACGATTCTAAATTTTTTCTGCTCGTTTCCGACATAAACAAAACTTCCTATCTCTATTTCATTGTCAAATGCATTATACGCTATCCCTCTTCCTATGACTGCTACCTGCCGGTCTGTCTCTACAAGCATCCTTCCTTTTTCTATTTCAAGAAGCTGTGTTTGCCTAAACAGGCTTGGCTCTATCCCCGTCAAAAAAGCCGTTATACTCTGCGTTTTATACCTCACGTCAGCACTTGCTTGTATCACAGCGGAAACATACTCTACTCCCTCTAGTTTTTTTATACGCTCAACATCACTCTTGTATAGCTTCCCAACACTTGGCGGCTTATAATTTGCTCTTGAAAATGCAGTCTGGACGCTTATCTCCTTTCCCGGGATTATGACTATTGTATTAGCTCCAAAATTTTTAAGTTGACTTTGAATGCTATCATTTAAACCTTGGCCTATCGAAACAAGCACCACTATTGCCGCTATGCCAACAATAACACCAATTATTGTGAGCCAGCTGCGCAGGCTTCGGTGCTTCATGCTTTCTATGGCATAAAGCAAATATTCCTGGCCCTCTGAAAGCATCCTGTTTAACTCGATCATCGGTGCGCACCAACCCTCTTTTGCTAATCTTCAAAAGAAAGCTTATTAATATGGCTATTACAATCTTTTTAGATGGTTTCAAAGAGTGTTTTGCTCACGTGCAACGCAATAAAATCCCTCAAGATACAGGGGGCTCGCAATATAGCAAAGGCAGCAGTGAAAGCCCTTGCCCATCAGGCAAAATCATCAAGGGCACGAAACGCATCAGAATTCATCTCAGAACTTTTGGAAGCAGCTGATATTCTTGCTTCCTCGCGCCCAACAGAACCGATGTTGAGGAATTCTCTACGCAAAGCACTGCGCTTTGTCTTCTTTCGTCTTAATCTTGAAAATACCGAAGACATTTCCGTGCTAAAAGAGAGAATGGAGCACGAGGCAAGGGAATTTGAGTCAAATATGCGGAGGAACTCAGAAAGAATTGCAGAGATAGGTTCAAAACTCATCCCAAAAAATTCTGTTGTTCTTACACATTGCCACTCGTCAACCGTGACAGCAATACTCATCCGCGCAAGCGAAACGAGAGGAATAAAACAGGTTGTTTGCACGGAAACACGTCCCTTATTACAGGGGAGAATAACTGCTAAGGAACTTCACAATGCCGGCATCAAGTGCACCCTAATTGCAGATTCTGCCGTAAGAGCATCTATAGCAGAATTTAGGCCAGCTGTAGTTATAGTCGGTTCTGACGCAATTTCTGTTTCAGGTGAGCTAATTAATAAAATAGGAACTTCTCAGATAGCAGAGCTTGCGAACTCCAGAGGAATCCCTTTTTACTGTGCAGCGGAAATATATAAATTTGACCCAGCAACAATTTGGGGTAAGATGGAGGACATAGAAGCAAGGCCTAAAGAAGAGCTTTTATCTACCCTCAAGCCAAGCTCATCACTGAAGGGAAGCTTCTTTGGCGGAATAAAGTTAAAAGGAGTGGATGCATTTAATCCTGCATTTGATAGAACAGAAGCTAAACTAATAACTTCATATATAACTGAGCTTGGAATTTTTCCTCCCCAGAGTTTGTCCGGGATAGTCTCAAGTGAGCTTGGAATAAAAAACCCAATATAACTTTGTAAGTGGTTTTACACATGGTAAGAAAAGCACCTGACTCTAAAGTATTTAGAAAAAGGGATTACCTTTGTACCGTACATCATTTTGACATGACAGCAGGAAGAAAAATAGTTGTTTTAAATGAAGAGGAAGCTATCGAGAACGATATTTATCCTTCATACCGAGTCCTGCTTGAGCATAACAAAAGAAAGACTATCGCCATAGTGAACTTATCCAGAGATCACATTAAGAGAGGAGAAATAGGCATTTATGAAGAAGTTGCAGAGGAGCTTGGGGTAGGCGACGGTGACAAAATCCTTATCAGGCAGATGGAAAAGCCAGAATCAATGGAATATATAAAAAAGAAACTTGATGGCAAAGAACTTTCTCAAAGCGAAATAGATGCAATAATACAGGACCTAATGGAAAACCGCCTTTCAGAGTCAGAACTATCAGCATTCATAACAGGCATGTACATTCGAGGCTCAACCGAGAACGAGGTAGTAGCCCTCACCAATGCAATAGTAAACTCCGGTGAAACTCTTAATCTTCAAAAGAAGCCGATTGCAGACAAGCACTGCATAGGTGGAATTGCGGGAAACAGAACAACCATGCTTATAGTTCCAATCTGTGCAGCTGCCGGTGTTTATATACCAAAAACATCTTCGCGTTCAATAACCTCAGCCGCTGGAACCGCCGACACAATGGAAGTCCTTTGCAATGTTGAGCTTTCAATTGAAGAAGTGCGCAGAGTTGTTCTAAAGGCTCATGGCTGCATAGTGTGGGGCGGAGCCATGGAGCTCGCGTCAGCAGACGACAAGCTTATCCGAATAAGGCATCCACTATCCCTTGACCCATGGGGAATAATGCTTGCCTCAATCCTTGCAAAGAAGAAAAGCGTTGGAGCGCAATATATAGTTATAGATATACCGGCAGGAAGAGGAGCAAAAATAACAGATCAAAAAGTAGCCAGCAAACTTGCAAGGGATTTTCTTGTTCTTGGAAATCGGCTAGGCATGAAAATAGAATCTTTAATTACTGATGGGACGGACCCGATCGGAAAAGGAGTTGGTCCAGCCCTTGAATGCAGAGATGTCTTAGAAGTTTTGGAGGGGGGCGGACCAATAGACCTCCGCGACAAGAGCTGTCAAATGGCAGGAATTTTGCTTGAGCTTTGTGGAAAAGTAAAAAAAGGACTAGGCTATGAAGTTGCCAACAGGCTCATTGATTCCGGAAAAGCACTAGCAAAGCTTAAAGAGATAATTGAACTGCAAGGCGGAGATCCAAAGGTAACTTCAAAGGACATAGAAGTAGGAAAGTACACCTACGATGTTGTTGCAGAAAAAACAGGAAGAATCGCGCACGTAGACAATCGCCTTATTTCAAAAATAGCTCGCGCAGCAGGGGCTCCCACTGACAAAGGAGCCGGTCTTTATATGAATTTTGAGAAAGGAGACAAGGTAAAACAAGGGGATGTACTTTATACCATCTATGCCGAAAGCGAAAGTAAGCTTTCGTTTGCAATAAAAACCCTTGAGGCATGGGAAGCTTTTGAACTTCAGAAGATAATCCTAAGCACAGTAAAATAAAATATGAAACGAACCCGTGTAATCGCGTATGCCACCAAACCTTCTTCCTTACTCTATTTTTGAACTTTTGATTTCTTTTAAGTAAAGAACCCGTGTAATCGCGTATGCCACCAAACCTTCTTCCTTACTCTATTTTTGAACTTTTGATTTCTTTTAAGTAAAGAACCCGTGTAATCGCGTATGCCACCAAACCTTCTTCCTTACTCTATTTTTGAACTTTTGATTTCTTTTAAGTAAAGAACCCGTGTAATCGCGTATGCCACCAAACCTTCTTCCTTACTCTATTTTT